>JANTGN010000233.1 GCA_024762895.1 Thiotrichales bacterium | reverse complement strand
GGCCGATGGTGCAGCCCATGGCCAGTACACCGCCAAAACCCATCAGGATGGCGCCAACCAGATGATTAACGAAATCACCCACCGAGGCAAACCACTCAACCCTGAAACTGCGGGTCACCAGTGACCAGAGAAATGAACCAGCCATCACGCCCAGCAAGGCCATGACACCAAAGGTCAGCAGGGCGCCTGAGAAACCGGAGGCCGCATAACCGAGGGTCTGACCCATGGGGTTAATGAAGGTATAGGACTGGGGTGACAGTGAGGCCCCGGCGGCGGGTTTACCTTCTTCCGAATCCGCCAGCATATCCCATTGTTCGTAATAACCTGCAGGGGACAACATTTCACCATCGGCCTCGATCAGCACGTTGCTGGTCAGATACCAGGCAGCCAGTACGGCCAGGCCAACGACCAGGCCGCCGAGGATATTATCAAAGCTCTTGCGAAACTCTTCCGACTTAAAGACGAAAAACAGGACCAAAGCGGCAATGACCAGGCCAATGATCAGTCTGGCATTCAGGGCAGACTCCGTACCAGCTACCAGGGTGCCCAGATCCTGAGAGACGCCGGTATCAATGGCCATGGGTCGTATCCAGGGGTAGAAGAGTACCGAAAACAGGGTTTTGTCCGAACCCGGAAAGGGATTGACCATGAAATAGGCAATGACCCCAATCACCAGCAGGACCATGATGGATTTCAGGTTGCCCCCACCGATACGAATCAGGGTCTTGTTGCCGCAACCACTGGCCAGGGTCATGCCGATACCGAACATCAGACCGCCAATCAGGTTTTCGGCCCAGATCAGCTGACCGCCCCGATAAGGGGGAAAAGCGGTCATGGCATTGACCATACCCAGGGTTTCCAGAATAACTACCCCCAGCAGGGCCACGGCAATAGCCAGCAGCCAGGCACGGAAACGGCCCTTATCACCCATATTGACCCAGTCGGAGACCGCGCCCATGGTACAGAAATTGGTTTTGTTCACTACCGCGCCCATGATCAGCGCAATGATAAAGCCGCCCCAGATAAAATAGGACTCGGCCGACGCGAAGCTGTCGAAACTCATTTAAGGACTCCTCAGAACCAGATTGTTCACACTGTTCCCGGCTATAGCCGACTACGGGATCAGGACCTAAAGTCCCTTGGCTTTATGATTATAGTTGTGGTGTTTTGAGGCGGCTATTTAACAATAACTACAACAAAATTGCGAGCATGAATAATCAGCGATACAGGGTTTGATCGTCCAGACCTGCATCCTCGAAGCCCTTGCGCCGCAGGCGGCAGGCATCACAGACCCCGCAGGCCCGGCCCTGTTCATCGGCATCATAACAGGACACGGTCAGGCGATAATCCAGACCCAGGGCCTGGCCACGGCGTATGATATCCGCCTTGCTGAGATCGATGAGGGGTGTATGGATCTTCAGCCTGAGACCTTCCACCCCGGCCCGGGTGGCCAGATTGGCCATGGCCTCAAAGGCCCCAATAAACTCCGGTCGGCAATCCGGATAACCGGAATAATCCACGGCGTTGACGCCGATAAAGATGGCCTGACTTTCCAGGACCTCGGCCCAACCCAGGGCAATCGACAGGAACACGGTATTTCGTGCCGGCACATAGGTGACCGGTATACCCTCGCTGGGGCTGCTAGGCACCTCAATCTCGTGATCGGTTAATGCCGACCCACCAATCGCGGTCAGATCGAGATCGATGATTTTATGTTCAACGGAGCCCAGCTCCTGGGCCAGTCTCTGTGCCGCCTCGAGTTCGGCGCTATGTCTCTGGCCATATCGAAAACTCAGGGCATAGGCCTCGTAACCCTGTTCTCGGGCTATGGCCAGCACCGTGGCGGAGTCCATGCCTCCGGATAATAATACGACCGCCTTAGGGAGTTCTTTTGTCATGAAGGATGATCTTCTGGCTGTTTTAACAACGACTCACAAACTACAAATGACTAAACGCCTGGTTTATCCCCCCAGAGCAGTTTGTGTAACTGCATCTGGAAACGGACAGCCAGCTGATCCTCGATGATCCAGTTGGCGAGTTCCGTCGGGTTCATCTGATCCGCTACGGGAGAAAACAGAACCTCGCATCGCCCCCAGATCTGATGCTGCGCACAAAGCTCGCGGGCCCAGTCATAATCGTGACGATCGCCGATGACAAACTTGACCGAATCCTGACGGCTTAGTAGATCCAGGTTTTCATAGCGGTTCCTGGCCTGCTCACCCGATGAGGGTGTCTTCATATCCACCACACGATGAACACGCTCATCGACGGCTGAGATATCCAGGGCGCCACTGGTCTCCAGCGAGACATTATAACCGGCATCACAAAGCGTTCTTAGGAGCGGAATACAGGCCTTCTGGGCCAGGGGTTCTCCCCCGGTCACGCAGACATGTCGCACCGGATAGCGCGCAACCTCAGCCAGGATAGTCTCGGACTCCATCCATTCCCCTCCTGTGAAGGCATAGGCGGTATCACAGTATGTGCAACGCAAGGGACAACCCGTCAGCCGGATAAAGACCGTCGGCCACCCGACACTACGCGCCTCACCCTGCAGGGAGCAAAAGATCTCGGTGATACGCAGCCGGGTGGCCGAGGGTTGGGTCGACAATTAATGGCCTTCCTGGGTCATACGCTTGAGACGCTTATCCGCCAGACGCGCAATACTGGTACCGGCCTCATCCCTGGACAGGGCCTTCAGGGTCTTGCGTGCCTCTGCCCAGTTACCCAGCTCGTAATAGGTAAAGCCCAGCTTGAGACGCGCATCGGATACCTTCGAGCTCTGGGGATACTTGCTCATGACCTGCTTGAACTCTTCCAGTGCCTGGGGATACTTTTTACTGACGTAATTGGCTTCACCCAGCCAGTACTGTGCGTTGGCAGCATAGCCACTGCTGGGATAGTTCTTCAAAAAGGCCTGAAATTCACCGATGGAACGGTCATACCGGCCCTGCTTCAGAAGTTCAAAGGCCTGCTTATAGGCATTACGTTCGGCCGCGCTCGGTTCGTTTACCGTCACTGCCCCGGGGCTGGCCGGTTCGGTACGTGCCTTACCATCGGTGCCCACGATCGTGACCGTGGCGGCACCCGCTGACGGCACCACGGCAGGTTTTGCAGATCCCGAGGCCTCTATCTCCTGCATGCGACGATCCATGTCCAGATAGAGTTCACGCTGACGGGCCTTCAGCTCCTTGAGTTCATGCTGCAGGACCTCGTTCCTGCCACGCAGGTCTCTGAGTTCTTCCTGCATGGCGGCATTCTGCTGCATCATCTCCATCAGTCCCTTGCTCTCTAAGACCCGCTCCAAACGTTCCACCCGTTTATCCAGGGACTCCTTGGGAGCAGCCAGACCCGATACAGGCAAGGCAAAGGCCAGCATCGTGGCAATCATCATTGGCCGTAGATGCATCTTATATACCCTCGTAAACGATCTCTACACGACGATTCTTGGCCCAGGCATCTTCACCATGATCAAAGGCCAGTGGCAGCTCTTCACCATAACTTACCGTTTCGATCCTGTCGGATACACCCTGAAGTTCCAGCATGGACTGCACCGCCTGCGCGCGACGCTCACCCAGGGCTACGTTGTACTCACGGGTGCCCCGTTCATCGGTATGTCCTTCAAGGCGAACACGCAAGGACTCATGTTCTGCCAGGAAACGGCCATGCGCAGCGATGATCTCCAGGTATTCTTCTCGAATGGTGCTGCTGTCAAAATCAAAATAGATAATACGTTCAGCCAGAACACTCTGCGGATCGTTCAATGGGCTCTGAGGGTCGTTGACAAAATCAAAACCTTCGGCGTAAGTACCATCATCGCTCAGGCCATAGGTCTCGGCACCACCCTCCATGCCCTCTGCA
>JANTGN010000232.1 GCA_024762895.1 Thiotrichales bacterium | reverse complement strand
TTTGAACAACTTAATGCCAATATCCTTCAGATTGAGAATGAATATTACAGTACGGTCAGGCCCAAGCAGCCCAGTGAGGGTCTGGAGAAACCGGTGCGGGCATTGGGGCGTCGTGGGGTTGCCTATGTCGAGTTGCGCTCCCTGGATGTCAATATCTATGAACCCCTGGGCATCAACGAACAACAGGTAAGATTTCTTGAGGTCTTTATGATCTTTTGCCTGTTGCAGGAGAGCCCGGTGATTGATGCGGTAGAGCATGGCGAGAATGACCGGAACTTGATAGAAACGGCGCACCATGGGCGCCGGCCGGGTTTTGAGTTGCTTCGACAGGGGGCGGCCGTTACGCTCAGAGACTGGGCAATGGAGTTGTTTAATGTGATGCAGGGGATTTGTACCGTGCTGGATGATGCAGAGGAGGGTGGCCTGTATCGACAAGCCCTGGAGACGCAACGCCAGGCTATCGAAGACCCGGATCAGACCCCTTCTTCCAGGATGCTGACTGACATGAGGGCCAGGGGTGAGGGCTTTTATCATTTTTCAAAGTTTAAGTCTCAGCAGCATCATGAGTACTTTAAACATCTGCCTGTCGAAGAGCGGGTTATGCAGGAATTTGCTGGTAGTGCCGAGCAGTCCCTTCATCAGCAGCTAGAAATAGAAGCCCGGGAGCAAGAGCCATTTGGCCAGTTCCTGGAGGCCTATTTCAGGCAATAATATGCTAACGATGCGAACCCCTGGACCCTGGCCCTGTCAAAAATGTGGTTTCAATGCGAGGTTCACTGTCTTGATTAGGTTGTTTCTAACTCTGATTCTATTGTTTCCCCTGGTAGCTCAGGCCCAGGGGCTGAGTGATTTCGATGGGAATCCGCGTACCCTGGATGAGTTTACCGGGAAGGGTAAGTGGGTCGTGGTCATGATCTGGGCCCACAACTGTCCCCTCTGTAATCAGGAGGTTCAGAAATTTGATATCTTTCATGCGGAACATGAAGACAGGGATGCCATGGTGCTGGGTATTTCCATCGATGGTGGATACCATGACCAGAAGGCCCGGGAGTTTATCGACCGTCATGAACTGGAGTTTCCGAATCTGATAGGGGATGCCAGGAGCGTCGCGCGACTGCATGTCGACCTGACCGGTCAGCGACTGGTCGGCACGCCGACGTTCTTGCTGTTTGCACCCTCCGGGGAACTCGTGGGCATGCAGGTTGGGCCCCTCGAGCCCGAAACCATTGAAGCCTTCATGCAAAAAAACACCCAAAATCTCGTGGCCCCGTAGTTTGAAGTGGTTCACAAAACAGGGGCTGCATTCCTCGGTCGCTGGTCAGTGCGTTAGAATCTAACTAATACTTAATCGGCCATTGGGTAGGCCAGCAGGCAGAGTATTCTGTCAGGGTGATGTAAATGATTGAAGCATATGAAAAAAATGAGCAGGAGCTGACCCCCACGGACGAGATCAATGTGGGGATGTTTCAGGAGTTATTGCATTCCAAGGCGCGTCTTCAGATCGAATACCAGGGTAAAAGTATCGAGATGATCCCCGCGCAGAGGGTCTTTGTCATTGGGCGAAATGACGATAGTGAGCTCATGATCGATGCCCCTACCGTTTCCAGGACGCATGCCCGTTTTATATTTCGTAACGGTAAGTTTATTCTCATCGATCAGAGTACCAATGGCACCTTTGTGAGTGCCAATGGCGGTGAAGAGATCTGTCTGATGTCCGAAGAGGAGTTTCCTCTGTCGGGTTCAGGTGTGATTGGATTCGGCGAGATGACCAGCTCTAATTCCGATCACCTCATCCGTTATACCTGTAAAACAGCCTGACCCAGCAGCCGCCGCCCTCACAGGGCGGTGGCTCATTTCCTGGCAGTACTAAATTCAAAGGAATCAAAATGTAGCTGGTCCTCTGGCAGGCCGTGCTCCGTAAATGCCTGTCTGGCGGCCTCAATCATTGGCGGTGGACCGGCCATATAAACGTCATAGCCTGATAGTTCGGGATACTGTCTCAATACCGCCTCATGGACAAAGCCTGTCTCTCCTGACCAGTCGTCATCCTCTTTCGGTTCAGATAAAACGGGGGTGTATTGCACATTACTATGGGTCTTGGTCCATTGCTCGGCCAGGCGATGGCGATACAGGTCTTCCTGCGCTCGTGCGCCCCAGAAGAGATGAAAACTCCTGGAGTCATTATCTTCCAGGGCGTGTTCCAGCATGCCCTGCATGGGTGCAAAGCCGGTACCGCCGGCTACCATAAGGACGGGGCGGCTACTGTCTTCATTCAGAGAAAAGCTGCCCAGCGGACCCTCAATACGTAGCAAGTCCTTGATTTTCAACTTGTTAAAGACGAAGTCAGTGAAGCTGCCACCCTCCACATGGCGCACATGGAGTTCGAGGTAGTCATCACGATGCGGGGGGTTGGCAATCGAAAAGGCACGGGTTCCACCGTCTTTTAGCAGGATGTCGATGTATTGTCCCGGCAGGAACTGAAGACGCTCGGTCTCTGGTAGTTTGAGCTTGATCTCCATGACGTCGTGGCAGAGTTTGTTCAGGGCCTCAACACGGACGGGCAGCCTTTTGACCTCGATTTCAGTAGCCCTGACGACTTCTTTTACAGCCAGGGTCAGGTTGGAGCATGCGGTGGCCTGGCAGATGAGTACCTTACCAGAAGTCTCCTGATCGGCACTCAGGGCCGAGCGATTGCTTGTACCGTAATCAACCTGGCCTTCGATAAGGTCTCCGATGCAGGAGCCACAGGCACCATTACGACAACCATAGGGCAGTGAATAGCCCTGGCGGATGGCGGCATCAAGAATTTTCTCATCCTCTTCAATATCAAAGGTATGATTGCTGGGTTGCAGGGTTACGGTATAGGTCATGAGATCTGCTCATAAGTTGAGTGACAAAAACAGTTCATTCTCGCTTATTTCGCTTAGGAGAAAAACCGATGCAATCTGTGTTTATTATTGGTTGTGGTGATATAGGCCGGCGGGTTGCAGGCAGTCTGAGTGACAGCTCCATCAAGGGGCTGGTGAGAAAACACTCGGATGCTGAACGGCTCAAGGCCCTGGGTATTATCCCGGTCGTCGCCGACCTGGACGATCCATCGGCCCTTGAGGGGCTCAGGGTTGAAGGCGACTGGATCTTCTATTTTGCTCCCCCCCCACCCGAGGGTGAGGTCGACAGTCGGATGAGGCACTTTCTGGCCGTCATCGAGGGGCAAAGACCCGAAAAGCTGGTGTATATCAGTACGTCCGGAGTCTATGGGGACTGCGGTGGCGCCTGGGTGACGGAAGACTGGCCTGCCAGACCCTATGCAGCCAGGGCAAAGCGTCGCTGGGATTCAGAACAGCAATTGATGGCCTGGTCTGAGGTCACAGATGTGCCTGTAGTGCGTTTAAGGGTGGGGGGTATCTATGCACCCGATCGCCTGCCGATCGAACGCATTAAGAGGGGGCTGACGGTCATCTGCCCCGATGAGGCGCCCTGGAGCAATCGAATTCATGCCGATGATCTGGCCCGGGTCTGTATTGCAGCCGCAGAAAAAGGCCAGCCAGGTGCTATTTACAATGCCGCGGATGGGCATCCCAGCTCCATGACGGACTACTTTTACCAGGTGGCGGACCACCTGGGGCTGCCACGTCCCAAATGCGTACCACTCAGTGAGGCTGAAAAAAGCCTGACGCCCGCCATGCTGAGTTTTATCAGTGAGTCCCGTAGACTGGATGTTAGCCGGATGATCAGTGAGCTGGGTGTGAGTCTGGTGCATTCGAGCCTGGACCTGTCCGCTGGTGCTGGGTCGTAAGTAGGATTTGAAGGCAATAAAAATATTGTAATATGGCTGCCAGATTAGTGTGATAAGCTGAAAAGTTAAAATGTCGTAGAAAGTGTCTGTAGAATAAGAAAAAAGCTGTTTAATGGAAT
>JANTGN010000231.1 GCA_024762895.1 Thiotrichales bacterium | reverse complement strand
TCCTTCCTTACACCTCCCTTTGGTTTTTCGTTATTCTACCTGCGAGGTGTGGCGCCCGAGGAAGTGGCAACCCGAGATATCTATCGCGGTGTCATGCCATTTATAACCATCCAGCTCCTGGTGCTGGGCCTTCTGGCGATGTGGCCAGGCCTGGTTACCTGGTTGCCGGGTATTGTCTATTCACATTAATTCCAAGAGATATATAAGATTATGAGTAAGACTCAGTTGCTACGAATCCTGTTAATCAGCATTACCGTTGCTCTTCCCTTTACCCTGATTGCGTTGCTTGCCTTCCAGACGGGTCACGGACAGAATGTATCCGAGGCCTGGGCCACGTTGCAGGGATCCGATAATTTTGGCGTGGTTTTTTCCAAGATATATGGTGTGGTTTTTCTTGCGCTGCTAAGCGGTGGTCTGATACAGAGTGCATGGATGGGCGCCGCGATTGGAGGCACTTCTGTAACAGGAGGCACCCCTGCCATGGGGCGCGAACATGGAGAGGTTAAGTGGTTTAATGGAAAAAAGGGATATGGATTTATTGTTCGTGATAATGGCGAGGAGATCTTCGTTCACTATCGCGAAATACAGGGACAGGGACGCCGGGTGTTGTTTGAAGGCCAGAAGGTTGAATTCCGCGTGGGTGAAGGCCAGAAAGGACCAGAGGCCCAGGAAGTTACCCCCTTGTAAAACTCATACTTTAGTACACGTTTTGTTCTGTAAAAGGCCGCCCTTAGTGCGGCCTTTTGTTTTGTTGATTTTGGCAGTGTGAACTTGTTCACGACTGTATAAGACGACCATACGTGAAGGATTACATTCAACTAATATGGAAATGATCTTATTGAAAACCTGGTAATTAATGGAGGCAATTATGGTTACCGCATTAGAAGGATTTGTACCAGAGCAAAAGCCAGATACAGATTATGAGCATCTGCTTCTGCACTTCGATGAAAGTCATGCACTGGCCTGGTGTTACATGCATGCGCATCCCCGTCCCTGTTTTAACCCTCAGCTGCTTGAAGAGTTGCATCATGCACGTTATCGCTTTGTAAGAGAAATCGACAAGCCCGAGGGTAAGGAGCTGCGCTACGTGGTTCTGGCCTCGGATGTGCCAGGTGTGTTTAATCTGGGCGGTGACCTGAACCTGTTCATGCAGCTTGCCGAGAACCAGGATCGCGAGGGCCTGCTCCGATATGGCCGTGCCTGCATCGATATCATGTATGAAAACATCATACACCTGGATCGTAATGTCACCACGATAGCCCTGGTTCAGGGGGATGCCCTGGGCGGAGGCTTTGAGACGGCCCTATCCAGCAATGTACTGATTGCCGAACGCTCGGCCAAACTCGGTTTTCCCGAGATACTTTTCAATCTGTTCCCCGGTATGGGTGCCTACAGTCTGTTGTCACGTAAGATCGGCGGTAAGAAGGCCGAGCAGTTAATCACCAGCGGAAAACTGTATACGGCCGAAGAGCTGTATGACATGGGTGTGATCGATGTACTTGCCGAAGATGGCCAGGGTGAGCGAGCGGTCTATGAATATATCGAACGAGCGGAAAAGGCGCCGGATGGCTTCCAGGCCATACGACAAGTCGTGGATCGCTGTAATCCCATTGATTACGATGAGTTGTTTGATGTAGTACAGATCTGGGTCGACACTGCGTTGAAGCTACGCCCCAGAGATTTACGCCTGATGCAGCGTTTCGTCAGACGGCAGGGTAAGAAGGGATAAGTGAGAGACGCTTCAGTTGCTCTGCTCGTTGAGATTTTTGTCCAGGTAATCGGTCAGTTCCTTGCAGGTCAGGTTGAAGCATTCCGTTACCTGGTCGATCAGTATGGCCTGCCTCGCACTGCCGTTTTCATAGGCGCGTAGTGATTCTGCTTCTTTGCACAGGGCGAGGAGTTTCTTTAGTCCCAGCTCGCCCGCAGAACCCCGGAGGGCATGCAGGGTATCCAGGTAGGTGGGAAAGTCCTTGTCTTTATGGCATTGCTGGATTTTTTCCAGGCTGCTGTGGCCGTCGTCAATAAAGCCCTGGATCAGGCCACGCAGAAACTTGGGCGAACTGCCGAGCTCGTTGAGTTCATTCAGGACATGCAGGTTGATCTGTCCCGTGGTCTCGGCCTTGTCTGGAGTGCTGGTTTCACGCCTTCTATGAGGTTGACTTGAGGTAAGTTCGGCGATGGTGTCCAGCAGTTTGCGAGGATCGACGGGTTTGGTTAAAAAGGCGCTGGCCCCGGCCTCAAGACTCCGATTCTTCGCTTCCTGACTGGCATTGGCCGTGAGAATTATGCTGGGGATCTTGTGATCCATCTGCAAAAAGGCACTGGCCTTGATCACGTCGAGACCGCTGGTGTGAGGCATATTCATATCCAGGATCATCAGGTCGATGCTGTCTCCTACATCGTCCAGTAGCTCCAGTGCCTCGTCCCCATCTTCGACCAGGTTTACGCCGTGGCCGGCCTTTTCCAGGATGCCCTTCAGAACGGCCTGGTTGGTCCTGTTGTCTTCTGCAATCAGGATGTTCAGCCCCGCCTGTCCGCCACTGCTGCGGTAGTGTTCGAATAATGAAATGACCTTGGGTTCCTCGACGTGCTCACCATGCGCGGCATGCACGGCGTTGAACAGCATCATCTTGTCGATGGGAGGATAAAGGACGTTGGAATAACCCGAATTCAGCAGGGCGCGTTCCTGCGCACGGGTATTGGGCCGGGCCAGCAAGACTACCGAGACGCGGGAACAGTCAATGTTCTGCTCCAGGCGATCCATGAATCGGTAAGGGCTCTGATTCAGGCATCGTTCATCGACCATGATGACGCGGTAGCCGGTTGATTCCGACAATACCTGATACAGGCGGTCGATGAGCAGGTCTTCGGTATCTGTCTGGGTCAGGTTGACGCGCCAGCCCTCTAGCTGGGCCGATATCTCTTCCGCCATATCAGGCTGCGCCAGCATCAGGATATGACTCTGGGTCAGGCTCAGCTCATCGGGTGCCTCACCCGGTTCAAAGGGGTTCTGCAGACCAAAGGGTATGGTGAACCAGAAGGTGCTACCGATACCCTGGGTGCTTTCTACGCCGATCTCACCACCCATGAGTTCTACGAGTTGACGTGCAATGGTGGTACCCAGACCCGTGCCACCAAACTTATGGGTGATTTCAGGGTTGGCCTGGGTGAAATTATCAAAAATATGGGCCTGTTCCTCGGGCTTGATGCCGATACCGGTATCGATGACCTCGAAGCGTAGCCACAGGGTGTCGTGGCTAATACGGGCCGTACGTACCCTGAGTTCCACGCTACCTTTTTCTGTAAATTTCAGGGCATTGCCGATGAGATTGATGAGTATCTGACGAAGGTGCTGCGTATCGCCGTTGAGTAGAAAGGGCGTCTCCGTGGGAATGTCAATGGAGAACTCCAGCCCCTTTTTGCGTGCCTGGGGAGAGAAGATCAAAAGGCTGGCGTTGATCAGGTCATTGAGGTCGAAATCTTCATGGGCCAGTTCGAGTTTACCGGCCTCGATGCGCGAGATATCGAGGATCTGCTCGATCAGTGAGAGCTGGGATCGGGCGGACTGCTGAATGCCCTGAATCAGCTCCTTCTGTTCGTTATCGACCGGGGTTTCCAGTAGCAGGTCGCTCAGGCCGATGACGCCACTCAGTGGTGTCCGCAACTCATGGCTCATATTGGCCATGAACTGAGACTTGGCCTCGCTCGCAAGCGTGGCCCGCCTCATGGCCTTTTGTAGCTTGTCCAGGAGTACCGAGATGTAGGCCGGTACCACCGCCAGCACAAACAGCATACTGATGGTGAATAACAGATGGCTTTGCCAGAAGGGGCTGACCAGGCTAACGATGCCAAAGCCGATTACGGTCAGTACCGTGGCCAGTACCAGGTAGGGTGTACCATAGCGAAAGCCGTTACCGGTAATGACCCATAGGTAGAC
>JANTGN010000230.1 GCA_024762895.1 Thiotrichales bacterium | reverse complement strand
CTGCCTCCCCTTTTCCTTTGCCAAACGTCACGGCATCCTGGTCAATGAGACGGACAACGGGATTCTACAGGCCTATTGCCTGGAGGACATCAGACCCGCCATTATCATGGAAGTACAGCGTCACTTTTCACGCCCCCTGCAGACTCGCTCTATCGACCATGAGACCTTTAATCAGCTACTCCAGCAATCCTATGAAGATAGTTCCAGCCAGACCTTTGGGAATGTAGAAAGTCTGGGTGAAGACTGGGATACGGACCTGGATAGCGTGGCGCAGTCTCTTGCGGAACCCGAGGACCTGATCGAAAGCGAAGACGATGCCCCGATCATCCGCCTGATCAATGCCCTGATGACCCAGGCCATTCGCGAGAATGCCTCAGATATCCATATCGAGCACTACGAGTCGCGGCTGGTGATCCGCTTCCGTGTCGATGGCGTCCTGCGCGATGTCCTGCAGCCGCAGCGAGGTCTGGCACCGCTGATCATTTCTCGCATCAAGGTCATGGCCAATCTGGATATCGCCGAAAAGAGGCTGCCACAGGACGGACGTATCTCCTTACGTATTGCTGGACGCGCCGTCGATATCCGTGTCTCCACCCTGCCCTCGGGTCAGAGTGAGCGAGTCGTATTGCGTATTCTGGACAAGCAGGCCGGCAGGCTCGACCTGCAACACCTGGGCATGGACGAGCAGACCAGGGCCCTGCTGGATGAGATCATCCACCGGCCCCATGGCATCGTGCTGGTCACGGGCCCTACCGGTTCGGGTAAGACGACGACCCTGTATGCGGTCCTGACCCAGCTCAATAACCGTGACCGAAACATCCTCACCGTAGAGGAACCCATCGAGTATTACCTGGATGGCATCGGCCAGACCCAGGTGAACCCCAAGGTAGACCTGACCTTTGCCCGCGGACTGCGCGCCATCCTTAGGCAGGACCCAGATGTCGTCATGGTGGGTGAGATTCGTGATCTTGAAACCGTGTCCATCGCCGTACAGGCCAGTCTCACCGGACATATGGTGTTCTCGACCCTGCATACCAATACCGCGATCAGCGCTATTACCCGTCTACGCGACATGGGCATAGAACCCTTCCTGCTTTCATCCACCCTTGAGGGGGTACTGGCACAAAGACTGGTACGTACGCTCTGCCCCGAGTGCAAGGAGGCCTATCAGCCCGATGAAAAGGAATACGAAACCCTGAAGCTGGATCCGAACCAGCCCCTGAACCTGTTCCGACCCTGTGGCTGTAAGGAATGCAACCACTCGGGATACCGTGGACGTACCGGTATCTACGAACTCATCAATATCGACAACACCCTGCGTCGCATGATTCATGACGGCAACGGCGAGCAGGATATCGAGGACTACGTACGACAATCCCGGCCCAGCCTGTTTGACGATGGTATACGCCGTATTCTGAATGGTGAAACCAGTGTCGAAGAGGTCCTGCGTGTGACCCAGGACAAATAAGGCAGCATGGGCGCCTACGAATATTCCGCTCTCAGTACCGGTGGTGCCGAGAAAAAAGGCATCATCGAAGGCGATAGCCTGCGCCAGGCACGCCAGCAACTACGTGACCAGAACCTGTTACCGCTGCGTATTGAAGAGATAGCGCAAAAAGAAAAAAAACGCGAACGCAGCCAGGTATTCCGCCGTGGCATCAGCGTGACCGACATGGCCCTGATGACACGACAGCTCGCCACCCTGGTTCGCTCTGGAACCCCCCTGGCCCAGGCACTGGCGACAGTCGCCCGACAAACCGACAAGCCTCGACTGAAAAGCCTGATCATGGCAGTGCGCTCACAGGTACTTGAGGGCCGCTCCCTGGCCGATGGTCTGGCCAAGTTCCCACATATCTTTGATCGTCTCTACGTGGCCACGGTCCACTCAGGCGAGCAGTCCGGCCATCTCGATGTCGTCCTGGAACGACTGGCGGAATATACAGAATCGCGCCAGGTATTGAGACAGAAGGTCCAGTTGGCCCTGATCTATCCCATCATCCTCACGGTCATTGCCATTGGGGTCGTCACCGCGTTGCTGGTCTATGTCGTCCCCGAAGTGGTGGCCGTCTTTGAAAACACCGGCCAGGACCTCCCTGCCCTGACGCGTGGCCTGATCGCCAGCAGCGATTTTGTGCGTGCCTACCTGCCGCATATGGTGATCCTGATTACCCTTGCTGTGCTGGCCGTAAGGCAGATACTGAAGAATGAGCGCGCTCGTTATCGGTTTCATGTCCTGCTGCTAGGTCTGCCGGTCGCAGGCAAACTGATCCGCGGCCTGAATACAGAGCGCCTCGCTAGAACCCTGAGCATACTGATTGCCAGTAATGTACCGCTGCTGGAGGCACTGGCCATTACCGCCCAGGTCCTCGACAATCTGCCCATGCGGCAGGCCGTGGAACAGGCCGCCGAACAGGTGCGCGAGGGCAGCAGCCTGGCCAGCACCCTGGAAAATGAACGCTTTTTCCCACCCCTGATCGTTCAGCTCATCAGTAGCGGTGAGGCCAGCGGCAACCTGGAAGAAATGCTGGAACATGCCGCCGTTAGTCAGGAACGCGAACTACAGACCCTGGTGGCGATGTTATTTGGACTCCTGGAACCCGTGCTGATCCTGGTCATGGGCGGCATTGTTTTAATGATTGTACTGGCCATCATGCTGCCCATCTTTGAACTGAACCAGATGGTTCAATAAATGGATAGGAAGCGACATAAAACTGGCCTACAGCACTCTACGCATAGAGGCTTTACCCTGATCGAGATCATGATTGTGGTTGTGATCCTCGGCATACTGGCCGCTGTAGTGGTACCCAATATCATGAGCCGCCCGGGTGAGGCGCGAATCACCAAGGCCGAAACCGATATCAGAAGCCTGGAAACGGCCCTGAGCATCTACAAGCTCGACCATTACAGATACCCCAGTAACGAGCAGGGGCTGGAGGCCCTTGTGAACAAACCCACATCGTCACCCATACCCAGCAATTACCCTTCACAAGGCTATATCCCCAGGCTTCCCCTGGACCCATGGCAAAACCCCTATCAGTACCTGTATCCCGGTGATCATGGCAGCTTTGATATCTTTTCTTATGGCCCGGATCAACAGCCCAGCGATGATGACATCGGAAACTGGGATCTGAACTAAGCCATGTCTGCCATGAACCCACGACACGAAGGATTTACCCTCATCGAATTACTGGTGGTGCTGATCCTGGTCGGCATCATGGTATCCATGGTGGTGCTCTCTATCGGTGGCCAGAGAGAAAAACAGCTACGCAATGAAATCATTCGGTTACAACAGGTCATTCGCCTGGCCCACGAAGAGGCCATCCTCAATCGCAAGGAACTGGCCATTCGCTTCAGACCCAGCGCCTATGAGTTTGAAACCCTGGAAGACGATGAATGGCAGAGTGTCAGCAGTCCCGACTTCATGCGTTACCGTGAAATTGATGAAGACTTCAGCCTCAGTCTGTCGCAGGATGGGATTCCAATCCCGCTTCAGGGTGAAGAGGGCGGGCGTGTCCTGCTGGCTTCCAGTGGAGAAATGACCCCCTTTGAACTGGAGTTACGACTGGTCGACAGCGATGCCCATTATCGCCTCACGGGTTCGGCCTATGGTGAGCTCAGTATAGAAGGTGTGGATGATGTCCAGACAGAGGCCAGGGAGGGATAAGGACTAGTGCAAACAAACAGGCAACAAGTTGGTTTTACCCTGCTGGAGGTGCTGGTGGCACTGGCCATTATTGCCATTACCCTGGGCGCTGCACTCAAGGCCAGTGGCCAGTTTGGCTACAACGCAGCCCATCTCAAGGAAAAGACCCTGGCGCAGTGGATTGCAGAAAACAAGGCCGTCGAGTATCGATTGCAGGGTGTTCTACCAGCGCTTGGACATCAGGAAGGTGATGTCATTATGGCCAACCAGGACTGGCGCTGGCGCGTTGAGGTCTCTAATACCGAGGATGTACGCCTGCGCCGTCTC
>JANTGN010000229.1 GCA_024762895.1 Thiotrichales bacterium | reverse complement strand
TGCCCATCTGGAGTGTACTGGGTGGTCGACTCTTCCTTGGAGAGAGGATCGATGCCCTGCGCTGGATCACCCTGGTTGCGGCAATCAGCGGTGGGTTTCTGATACTGGGCGGTTTTGAGGTCTTTCAGGCACCGCCAAACTGGATCGACCTGATGGCGATTGGATCGGGATTTGCCTTTGCCATGAACAACCTGGTCTTTCGCGCCTCGCCCGAGCTACCACTGGGCAGCAAGGTCGGCGCCATGTTTTCAGGGGTAGTGTTTTTAATGGGGCTCTACCTGCTATTTAGTCCCCTGGTGCCCTGGCCCGGTGATAAAGACGTCATCGGTCTTGCAGCTCTCTACGGTATTGCCTGGCTGATGCTGATTACCTTCGGTACGCAATGGGGGGTTACACATCTTGAGGCCGGGCGCGCCTCAATTATTATCGTGATGGAACTGGTCGTGGCGGTGGTCTCGGCCGTGATCATTCTGGGCCAGGCCTTGTCTGGCGTGGAAATAATGGGAGCCCTGCTGGTGATTGCAGCCGCGATCATCGAGGGGTTTAGAGAACAGGCGGATGATGAAAAGCTGGCTCTTAGGAAACCGATTGCAGAGCCGGGTGGCCCTGAGTAAATCGTGAGAAATGCCGGCGCTCCTCATGGGCCATCCATTGGTTGATTTTCCATAGGTCGGCCGCTGGCTCACATGTAAAGGGTGCCTCATGCAGATAACCATCGGGACCAAACTCCGGCGTCATGGTGGTATATGGGTAACCTCGTTCTAACTGACTGTTCCAGAGTAATGCCCACCAGTCCTGGTGGGCACGCAGTGCTGCTTCATATTCAGGGGCCTCGGGGTGAGGTACCTGGGGGCCCTGATCATAGCCCACACGGGCATGAATATGATGGGCATGGGGTGCCAGACCCTCGAGTACATCCCGTTCTGTATCCATAAGACGCTCACAGACCACACACCAGTGACTGAAGTCGAGGGTCAGTTTGATATCCGGTAACTGACTGACCAGACGTTGCGTGACCCAGGGGTTAAAGAAAGACCGTCCCCGGTGTGTTTCGAAACTGATAGTCATGTCATTGCTTGTGGCGATTTCCATGGCCCGCGTGAAAAATTCCAGGCTCAGATCCTCCGGCCAGGCGTCACAACCGCCCAGGCAGGTAATGAATAGTGGCGACATCTGCAGGCTGTGTTCGAGTTTCCGTTCCAGTGATTCCAGGTGGTCATCCAGTGAGGCCTGACGATCGGGCACGTAACTGCCTGCCGTGGTGATCTCGGCAATATAGCTCAGACCGGCATCATCCAGTTTCTCCTGACGCAGGCGCGCTTCCCTGAGATCCTCGGGCGCCGGCCCCTCAATACCCTGAAACTCAGCCCGTGATGCCTTGGCTATGGCTGACTCGAAATCGCTGTTGTGACCCCAGAGGGTCTTAAAGAGGCTCAGTTCCATGGGATACCTGTTGCTGTCATCGATCAGGGTTTTCAGTGCAACACCGATGCCAGTTTAGATCGGCGTGGGTGCGCTTAGTAATGGTGTTTTGTGGTGCGGATACGCGTTTCAGCACTAGTAGGCGCACCAATGAAGGGCGATTTTGTCCCCTGGGTGTCCCACTGAAGAGGGGTTAGGCATTGTTAAGACGCAAGCTGGTGAGCCTTTCACTTGCCTGGCATGGGGTTTGCTAAAACGGTAATACCAATATTTGAAATCGTAATACTCAAGGGGACTTTCATGAAGACAGCAATAAAGCGTTTATTTGCCGGACTGGTTGCAGGGCTGATGCTCGGCTCCATGGCCCAGGCTGCGGAGCCACTGAAGATTGGCTATAGCGACTGGCCTGGATGGGTGGCATGGGAAATTGCCATTGAGAAGGAATGGTTCAAGGAAGAAGGTGTGGACGTGGTATTTGAATGGTTTGATTACGTGGCGTCTATGGACGCCTACGCCGCAGGCAAGCTGGACGGTGTTGGCATGACCAATGGTGATGCCCTGGTCACCGGTGCAACCGGTGCAAAGAGCGTCATGATCCTTATGAACGACTACAGCAACGGCAATGATATGGTTATCGCTGCTCCTGGCATTGGCTCGGTGAAGGATCTCAAGGGCAAGAAGGTCGGTGTCGAGATTGGCTTTGTGGGGCACCTTCTGCTGCTGAATGCCCTGGAGAAGAATGGCATGACCGAGGCCGATGTTGAGCTGGTTAACGTGCCTACCAATGAAACGCCACAGGTCCTGGCTTCGGGTGAAGTGGACGCTATCGTTGCCTGGCAGCCAAGCTCGGGTCAGGCACTCAAGCTGGTTCCTGGCTCCAAGGCGATTTATACCAGTGCCGATGAGCCGGGTCTGATCTATGACCTGCTGTGTGTATCACCTGAAAGCCTGGCGGCTCGTCGTGATGACTGGAAGAAGGTCATCAAGGTCTGGTATCGCGCGGTGGATTATCTCAAGGACCCAAAGACCACCGATGACGCCGTGAAGATTATGGCTGCACGCGTTGGTCTCGACCCTGCTGAATACAAGCCATTCCTCAAGGGCACCAACATCCTGACCCTGGAAGAGGCCAACAAGTACATGGTCAAGGGCGATGGTTTCACCTCCATCTATGGCTCTTCAAAGATCTCTGACGACTTCAATGTTGCCAACAAGGTCTATGAAGCGCCTCAGCCGATAGATGATTACATCGATCCTTCACTGATGAGCGAAATGTAATCCACCCGGGCACCCGAACAGGCAGGCGTATGGCGACGAAATCAACAATGCAATGGTTTGCAGTTCGCAAGGAACTCAGGCCAAAACCCCGTTTATTCGTAAGCATTATGAGTTTCATGTTGCCCCTCCTGGTCTGGTGCCTGGTGAGTTATATACCCTGGATATGGCACCCGAAGGTCGAGATCAGTGACCCGGGTGCCGTTTCCTATTTCAAGGAAGGCATGCTGGTTGACAGGGAGCTGTTCGATAAGGAATCGGCCAAGCTGGAAGAAACCGGCGAGGTGCTGCCTCAGGGCACTCCAGCCAACCCGATTTACCTGCCAGCACCTCATGAGGTTGCAGTAGCCTTTTACACGGCCTTTACTACTGAGCCAAAACGTCGTTCTGAGAAGTGGCTGCATGAAAGCCTGTGGGACAGTATTCAGGTCATATTCTGGGGCTTCTTTTTATCGTCATTAATTGGTGTGCCACTGGGTATCCTGGCAGGCACCTATGATTTCTTTTCCCGGCTGATCGAACCGTTTGTTGAGTTCTTCCGTTACCTGCCGGCCCCCGCCTTTGGTGCTCTGGCCGTAGCCATACTGGGCATCTACCATGCCCCCAAGATAGCCATTATCTTCATTGGCACCTTTTTCCAGCAGGTGCTGATCGTGTCGAATACCGCACGCAAGCTTGATACTGCCCTGTTGGAAGCGGCCCAGACCCTGGGTGCCACGAACAGGACCCTGTTATACAGGGTAGTCATCCCGGGCATCCTGCCCGATCTCTATCGCGACATGCGCATACTGCTCGGCTGGGCCTGGACCTATCTGATCGTGGCCGAACTGATCGGTACCAGCTCCGGTATTACCTGGTTTATTACCCAGCAGGCTCGATACAAGAACTTTGAAAACGTATTTGCGGCCATCATGATCATCGGCATCATCGGTATAACCACCGACCTGATCCTGGCCTGGCTGGGACGTCGAATCTTCCCCTGGCAGCGTCAGGCAGCCAGTGCCTGATCCTGAAGCATACAAAGACTAAGGCATTATCATGACTCACAGGTTGGAACTTCCAAGCTATCTGGAACAGGACGATGAGGTCAGGGATCGATTTGACCGCCTGAAGCAACGCCCCGTTACCCTGGAGGTCAAGGGCCTGGGAAAGGAGTTTGAGACCCCGGGCGGTACGGTGACCGCGCTCAAGGACATTAATTTCAAGACCCATAAGCGCGAGTTTGTCTGCGTCATCGGTCCCTCGGGCTGTGGCAAGTCTACCCTGATACGTATTCTGGCCGGCCT
>JANTGN010000228.1 GCA_024762895.1 Thiotrichales bacterium | reverse complement strand
TATGGCTTTAGCGATTTCGTCTTCCAGCTATTAACGGAAACTCGGCCCAACTTTATCGGTTTCGCCTTTGATGAAAGCCTGTCCTCATCCTTTCGTAATGACATCTATCCTGAATATAAGGCAAACCGGAAGTCGGCGCCGGACGAGCTCAAGCAACAATTTCAGTATTGTCGACAGCTACTCCGTTATACCGGCCTGGCTGAGTTTGGAAGTGATCGCTATGAGGCGGACGACCTGATCGGGACTTTATCACAACGCTATAGAGACAGAGAGCACAGTATTCATATCCTAACCGGCGATAAAGACCTGGCGCAGTTGATCCGTGGTGAAGATACCTGGTGGGACTATGCCCGTAACAACCGGCTCAACCACAAGGGGATAGAGAAAAAATTTGGCGTGCGTCCCGACCAGATCGCCGATCAGCTGGCGATTGCCGGAGACAAGGTCGACAATATACCCGGCATACCGGGAATTGGCATGGCCACCGCCGCCAAGCTATTAAAAAAACTTGGAAGTATTGATCAGATTCTGAACAACATTGACAGCATCAGCGACATGAAGATACGTGGTGCACGCCGTATCCAGGAACTGGTCCAGGAGCATCAGGACACTGTCAGGCTGTCACGCCAGCTGACCCATATAGAATGTCAGGCCGAAATCCCATACCCTGAACTCAGCCTGGGAAAACCTGACCAGGAGGCACTAGGGGAGCTACTTACTCATCTAAAATTTAGCCCCGCCCGCAAGCAGCGTTGGTTTGAACTGATGAGACTCAGAACAGATACTGAACATTCGCCGATATAATGCTCTGATCATAGTCGTAACGATCTATGTTGGACTGATTGTGGGTATAGGTATACTCCAGAGAAAGTCCGGCATGCTTACTCAGCGTGCGACTGAATTCTAGATAACCACGCAGCCGATCATCCCTTCTCCTGATCACCTCACCATCGGCTTCCAGATTCTCCTCGGAATAATGGCTATTGCGATAAGAACCAGCCACAACCATATTCCAGCGTTCATCTAATTGATGTAGGTACTCAAGTCTGAAGGTATTCCGCGTGGGTGACAGGCTGGAAAAGCTTGTTTCCGTTTCCCAGCCCTTTCGATCATTTAATTCCAGCTGATAAACACCGCGTAGCTGGCTCAGGGCATTCAGCCCCCAACGGCCATCTAAGCGTACATCCTGGGCTGTTCCATCGAGTCCGGAATATTGATCCTGTATCGCAGCAACAGATCGAAGACGCAATTTAATATTTAACCGAAGCCTTTCTGCAAGCTGGGTTTGCCCAGACCAACTCAGGTTTCCCGACTGTAGATATCCTTCACCACCGAGAGTGGAATAAGTCACATACCCCCCCGCTTCGTTGCTCCAGCCTTCCAGGGGAAAGGTCTTATAAGCACCCACGTTCGCCTCAATCAGATTGTAATCGGTCAGTTCCTTATAGAGGTCTCCGAACAGGCTGGCCTTTAAGAGTACGCCGTTTTTTGAGGTGCCACTGAGTACACCACGAGTCATGCCATAGAATTCCAGAAAATAATCCCGTTCTGAACTGACATTGGTAACCGTATCATTATCCAGGGTGACATTGCTGTCATATCCCAGACCGGCAGAGACTATGGAGGCCCATAGATCTTCAGATTGATTCAGCTTATCTAATTGCGCCTTAGCCAGCGTCTCTAGCCTTGGGTCATTGGCCGCCTCCTTAGCGCGTGAGAACCATGACCTGGCCTCCACATCATTCCCTTTTTTAAGACTAACCAGTCCCAGGTTATAAAAAGCCAGGGGCGCCATCTCCTCAAAGCGACTGGTGTGCAGAAACATCTCCTCCGCTGTGTCCCAGTCGGCCTTACGGTAATAACTCACACCCAGATTGTAATAAAGAGCAGGCAGATCCATGCCCAGCCTGTGCGCCTGCTCAAATGCCTCTATGGCTTTGTCATAATCGCCAGCCCTGAAGGCCTCCATACCACGATCGAAATACTGACCTTCAGAGCTGGCCAGCAGCTCGGACGAGACACCCGAAATGAAGATCATCAATAAAATGCCAACAAGGCGAGCAGGCATAGATATGGCACCTTTTCCATAGCAATACGCAAAAAGGCACCCTCTTGGTGATAAGAGGATGCCTTAATGCATTATACCTGTTTAGGGGCCTGGGAATCAGTTGCCTTTTATTCTGTCCTTAGAGTCATTGAGACGCTCCTTACCTTCCCTCATCTGATCCCTGCTCTCGTGTAGATTGTCTCGAGAAGACCGCATTTCATCGCGTGACACACTACTGTCTATCCCATCTTCCCGCTCATAACGCGGGGGTAATTTGATCTCATTCAGTACATCCGAGGTCTTAGCGCTCTCCACATCGATGACCTCCATCGTGATTTCATCTATCGGAGCGGCGATGACCGCTGAATTCCAGGTTATTGCTGCTCCGATCAGCAGACTCATTATTAAAGTCTTCAACATGCCTTTACTCCAGGCTAAATAGATATCGTGTTCTTTTCTAGTGGCGGCGTAACACCAGCACCATTCATTGAGGCCCTGACAGGTACATGAAACACCTGCTCCTTGCCACCATGCTGTATATGAGCGAGTAACTCGCCATCAACACCCTGTCTGGCAACCAGGTTCAGGTTCATGACATTACGTCCCTTAGGTAGCGTGCCGACCCAGACCAACTCACGCTGGGAAGGGTATCCTTTAATCTCGACACCTTCCGGCAGCTCGATTCGATAGGTGACATCCTCAATGGCATGAGGAACGTTAAATGCCAGGCTTACCTCGCGGGGTTGCTCTACCTGCATTTCAATCACGGACAAGGCATTGTGTTCCAGCCGATCTGCTGGATGCCAGAACCCAATGGCAAACCAGGCCAGCAGTCCAGCCGCAACCGCACTACCAAAGCCGGCGGAAAAAACCCCTGGTAATTTGTTGCCCTGACGAGCATTCCTCAGCACGCGCGCCTGAAAGCCCGGGCTTGGATCAGGCACTGGCAATGCGCGCAGTTCCTTTAACAAGACCCTGCGATTCTCCAGATCGTCCTGACAGGCTGGACAGGTCGACAGATGCTGCTCCAGCGCCAGCCGTTGCCCCTCGTCCAGGTAGCCATCCAGATAATCATCTAAAAAACCGTTAGTTTGTTCACAATTCATCACTACAACCTCTACCCACTAACACGGTGGGCGTTATTAAAAGGTTCCATTTTTATTTGTTGCTGCAGTTTTTTTCTGGCCCGGTGCAAGCGGGACTTCAATGTTCCCAGGGGCTGTTCAAAAATTACGGTCAATTCTGGCAGTGTATAGCCCTCGACGTCATGCATGATGATCAGATCACGATGGTCCTCACTAAGGGTATCGAGTGCATGATTGATATGCCGGGTACGATCCTGCTGATCCAGGTGCTCGGCCGGGCCTGGATTCGCATCCAGCGTCACATCAAGAATCGTTTCAGAATCTGGATCACTGTTTCCCAGGGCAGATCGTTTCCGACTACGAACGGTATCGATGAAGAGATTATGCAGTGCACGGGCCAGCCAGGGCCGGAGTTCCTCCACCTTCTGCAGTTCTTTAAGCTTGGGATAAAGCCGCGTCAGCAGCTCCTGGACCAGATCCTCGGCATCATGACGAGAGCCCGTGAACCGGTAGGCCTGACGATAGAGGCCATCGAGGTGCGGTGTTATGAGTTGTTCAAATCCTGCACCCCTGGATTTGAACGGTATCAGCTTGAAACCAGACATATTATAAGCACGACAATTAATACCAAAAGGTTCCCAAATTTGACATTTTTCAGACTCTTCGCCGCATTAAAGCCCATGGACTGGCCTGATATCGTGAAAACTCAGGCTCAGACCACGAGACAAACGCCATCTCGTCGAGGGTCCCCACAGCCCGAAAACCCGCCATCTGCATCCCGTTTGACCGTATGGACCCCACCAAAGAAGAGGTTCCGCTCTTCCCAGAGCACATGTTCTGGCCAGTCACTGCATAAATGCTCCAG
>JANTGN010000227.1 GCA_024762895.1 Thiotrichales bacterium | reverse complement strand
CCCGCTGTCAGGCCATTGATGATAACGGACTGCGGTGAAGACAATGATGCCAGTGACGCCTCCTGGGACCGTTCGAGCGCCGCGGCCTCCTCAACAGAGATACAATGGAAACGTACCGTATCGCCTGGTTTGAGCTGCCCCATCTTCCAGAGCTCGGCCTGGACGATCGTCGCCGGGCAGACAAAACCACCCAGGCTGGGACCATCGGGACCCAGGATGATCGGCATATCTCCCGTAAAGTCGATCGCACCAATCGCATAGGCGTTGTCGTGGATATTCGAGGGATGCAGCCCGGCCTCACCCCCATCATCACGCGCCCATTCGGGCTTGGGACCGATCAGGCGGACACCGGTTCGACTGGAGTTGTAGTGCACCTCGTAGTCGGTCGCAAAGAAGTTCTGAATATCGGTTTCGGTAAAGAAATCGGGTGCCCCATGGGGTCCGTACATGACGCGTATATTCCAGTGCTTGCCATAGTCAGGAATCAGGCCGGCAGGTACGGCTGCGCAACCAGCATCGGCCTGAGTAGATCGATTCAGGCGTAAGACATCACCCACCTGCAGGGCCCTGCCCGCATGGCCACCAAACTGCCCTAAGGTAAAGGTGGTTCGGCTGCCCATGTACTGCGGCAGATCAAAGCCATCCTTAACGGCCAGGTAGGTACGGTTACCCGGACCATTCACGCCACGTAACTTGAGGGTGCTGCCAGCCCTGACTTTGACCGGTTGCCAGTAGGCAATCTCTTCACCATCCAGCAGGGCCTTCATATGCGCGCCGGTCAGGGCAATGACGGTATCGGTATTGAACTTCAGGCTGGGGCCGGTCACGGTCATCTCCAGACCCGTGGCATCCTCGGCATTACCCAGTATGCGATTGGCAAGACGGAAAGCGAGTGGGTCCATGGGACCTGAGGGCGGGACCCCTATATCCCAGTAACCCAGTCGCCCGGGGTAATCCACGATAAATGACTGCGTACCCGGAGACAGTACATCGATAGTCAGCGGGGTAAAGCTGAATTTATCCAGGTAACGGGTGTAATGCTGTCCTTCAATAAATACCGAGTCACACAGTATCTGGCCCAGATAGGCCAGGTTGGACTCGATGCCATAAAGTGCCGTGTCTGCCAGCGCGGCCCTGAGTTTTTCCCTTGCCGCTTCACGATCCTCACCATGGGCGATGACCTTGGCAATCATGGGATCGTAGTAGGCGGACACCTCTGCGCCCTGCTCTACCCAGGTATCGACACGCACGCCGTCAGGGAACTGCATCTCGGACAACAGGCCGGCACAGGGCTGAAAGTTCTTTCCCGGGTCCTCGGCATAGACGCGGACCTGCATGGCACTCCCCACCGGCCTGTGTTCATAAGACTCTATAAATGCGGTATCGCCGGCCGCGGTACGAACCATCCACTCGACCAGATCGACGCCCGTGACCTCTTCGGTCACACCATGCTCGACCTGCAGTCGCGTATTCACCTCGAGGAAATAAAATTCCTGCGTCCTGGTATCGAAGACATATTCAACCGTACCGGCCGAACGATAGTTCACTGCCTCACCCAGACTCACGGCAGCATTCATGAGTCGTTCACGTAACTCGGCACTAATGCCGGGGGCCGGGGTTTCCTCGATTACTTTCTGGTTTCGACGCTGAACGGAACAATCGCGCTCCCCCAGGGCCACGACCCGGCCCTGGCCATCACCGAATATCTGCACCTCGATATGACGGGCCAGTTCGACATACTTTTCCAGGAAGATCCCGCCCTGACTAAAGTTGGAGCGCGCCAGGCGTTCAACCGAATGAAAGGCATCCGAGAGCTCCTGCTCCGACCAGCACAACTGCATGCCGATACCCCCTCCGCCGGCCGTGCTCTTGAGCATGACGGGATATCCAATGCGAATCGCCTCCTTCTGAGCATGCTCCAGGTCATTTAACAGACCGGTACCCGGTAACAGGGGGACCTTGTTTTCAGAAGCAAGGGCGCGCGCCGTGTGCTTGAGGCCAAAATCACGCATCTGTTGTCCGGTAGGACCAATAAAGGCGATACCTTCTCTCTCGCAGGCCTCTGCAAATTCGGCGTTCTCACTCAGAAAACCATAACCGGGATGGATCGCCTCGGCGCCATGCTCCCTGGCAATCCGCAGTATGTTATTGAAATCCAGATAACTCTCGGAGGCCGGCGCAGGCCCGATGCACACGGCCTCGTCGGCCTGGGTGACATGCAAGGAGGCCTTATCGGCCTCGGAATAAACCGCCAGGGACCGTATGCCCATTGTGCGCAGGGTACGGATAATGCGACAGGCAATCGCGCCTCGATTGGCAATCAAAACCTTCTTAAACATGGCGTCGTATCGTTATTGCTGGCGAGCCGTCCCGCCGTTAACGCTTACTCACCGGGTCGTCCCGGTGACTCAATCCCAGATCAGCACCTCGACTGGCGTGGGATTGTAACCATTACAGGGGTTATTTAATTGTGGACAGTTAGAAATGAGCACGATGATATCCATGGCCGCCTTCATCTCGACATATTTACCCGATGCCGAGATGCCATCGGCAAAGCTCAGCCCACCCTCGGCCGTTACGGGGACATTCATGAAGAAATTAATATTATGCGTGATATCCCGCTTGCTCATACCAAACTCTTCATGCTCGGCCACGGCCAGCATCCAGCTATCTCGACAGGCATGCATGCACTTCTTTTCCAGGGCATAACGCACGGTATTACTCTCCGTGGCGCAGGCACCACCCAGGGTATCGTGACGACCACAGGTATCGGCCACGATCTCCAGCATCAGGTTCTGTTCGCTGGATAACAGACGGGTACCCGTCGTCAGATACACATTACCCTGCTCACGTATCGTATCAACTGCGCTATAGCGTTCGCTGGGGTCATTGGCATTGTAAAACAGGGTATCGGCCGCCTGGTTACCCTCAAGGTCCAGTATTCGGAAGGTCTGCCCGGCCTTGACCACCTTCATATAGTAATCACCGGCAGGTACGATTTCGCGATCCACGGCATTCTCGGCCAGGAGCTGGCTTTCCTTAATCATGACAACACCCCGCACCCAGGTGGAAGATCTCATTATTCTGGAAACCGCGCTGATTCTCCGGCCTCAGGTTCAGGCAATAATCATCGGCTGCCACCTCGGCCGCCTGTCTGATCTGATAGGTTACCGGCTTGCGTGGGTATTCCGCAGCCGGGTTCATGGGATGGGGACAGGTATGCATCAGCACCAGGGTATCCATCTCAAAACGCAGTTCGATGTAATCCCCCGGCTTACTATTGTCCTCCAGGAATTTCATATTGCCTTCCTCATCCACACCGACGGCACTGAACAGATTCAGATTGGCGGCCATGTCTTTCTTGCCCAGACCATACTTGGCCAGTTCCACGAGAAAACTGTTATAGCCATTCTGATTCCAGTCATTATGGTAATCCTGGTAGCTATGTTCGCCCCACTTTTCGGCGACCATGGCTTTTGTGGTATTGCCGCAGACCGTCTCATGCCAGCCCACCGTATCTTCCACGATAGAACAGAAGATACGCCCCATATCGGAATACAGACAGTTACCTTTCGTGAGCTTAAAGGTATGCTGACATTTCAGGGTATCGGGTGCGTTGTAACGCTCCAGAAGGTTGACCGGATTATAAAACAGCATGCCCATATTGGCGCCGCCCTCGACATCGATCAGGCGTAGCGAGGTCCCCTTGCGCATATGCATGGACCAGTGGCAGGCACCAGCCAGCTTGTCTTCATAGAGCACCGTTCCGGGCTCGGGTGTTTGTTCACTCATTGATTTTTTCCATCATTATCTAATCGTTACTTCATCAACCAACCGGCTGGCTCTGCGTGGCCGGCAGGGGATGAACCTGCGGAATAATGGCCGTGGACATTAACAGTTTTCCTGTGATCACTCCACGACAGGTAATCATACGATCAGCAATCATTTTAAGCTTACTGACTGGTCCCTGTACCAGAATCACTGAAAGGGTGCGGTTCTGGATCAGGTTGACGTTCAGGGCACTGATTACTTCATCGATATATTCATGCT
>JANTGN010000226.1 GCA_024762895.1 Thiotrichales bacterium | reverse complement strand
CGGGGGCAGGGGAGCCGCTGCGCCTGGAACGGGAGAATCCTTATATACCTGCGGAGTTGCGTACGGCTTATCGACTGCTAAAAAATGCGGGTTATATTCCTGAGGAGGTTGGCCTGCTCAGGAATATACAGGAGGCCGAGCAATTATTACTGCTTGCTGAGACGGTAGAGCAAAGACAGGAGGCCTCTACACGATTGAGGCTGTTGCTGAGTAAAATGAGTGAACACCGGTCATTGTCCCTGGCGACGCAACAGGAGTATTTTGATCGCCTGAGTCAGCGGCTTTCATCCCCCTGCTGATTCTTTCCCGGGATTTTTGAAAATCCGTACAGATACAAAACTAATAAGGTTGAGGCATTAATGAAGATTGCAGTTCTTGGTACTGGCTTGATGGGGGCGCCGCTGGCCATGCGCCTGCTCAGTAGTGATTACGAGGTCCTGGTCTGGAATCGCACACCGGAAAAGGCAGAGCCTCTGGTGGCGGGTGGTGCGGAGCTGTGTGAAACGGCGGCACAAGCCGTGGCCGCGGCGGATGTGATCGTGTTGATGCTGTCGGATGTACGAGCAATTGTAGAAGTGCTGTTCTCGGATGAGACCAGGCAGTATTTGCAGGGTAAAACGGTCATTCAGATGGGCACTATTGAACCTAATGAGAGCAGGGCGCTGAATGAAGAGGTGGAAAAGCAGGGCGGGCGCTATATCGAGGCACCGGTACTCGGAAGTATTCCCGAGGCCAAGAAAGGTGAATTGCTGTTAATGGCAGGAGGCGATACCGAGGTCTTTACCCAGTGCCTGCCCATACTCAGAAGCTTTGGGCATGACCCCATGCTGGTGGGACCGGTTGGCCAGGGCGCGGCGATGAAACTGGCCATGAATCAGTTGATTGCATCGCTGACAACGGGGTTCGCGCTGAGTTTAGGCCTGGTGCGGCGTGAGGGAGTATCGGTGGAGTCGTTTATGGATGTCCTCCGAAACAGTGCGCTTTATGCCCCCACCTTTGATAAGAAGCTGGACCGTATGCTCAGGCGTGACTTTTCTCAGCCTAATTTTCCCCTGAAGCATCTGGATAAAGACGTGAAGTTGTTTCTTAAGGCGGCCTCTCAGCATCCCCTGGGGCTTTCCGGACTCAAGGGGATTGAACAGTTACTGGAGCGGGGCATACTCGAAGGTATGGCGGATGAAGATTATTCTGCGGTCTATGATGTCATCGATCGAGAAACCTGAGTAAAGCACCTGTGCGTTTCTTGGTCTATATATTCGGTTACAGGGCAATCAGCAATGGAGTGCGGAACCCAATCCTATATCTTGGAGGATGAGAATCGTGACGAGTGATGCTCAACAATCGAAAGAAGACCGCCTGCTGTGGGGTATTGGTAGCAATCTTGAAGGGCTGGATGAGTGGAGCGAGGACATCGCCACTGAAAAAGCACGGGCAGAAGGGCTGGAGCTCAGCGAGGACCACTGGACCGTATTGCACTATCTGCGAGCCCAGTATGACGCGCATGGGGATCAGCTAGTGGCCACGAAGCTGCTTGCCGATCTGGAGCCCCGTTTTGAGAACCAGGGTGGCAAACGCTACCTGTATAGCCTGTTCCCTGATGGCCCTATCTCTCAGGGTAGCCGTATCGCCGGCCTGCCTCAGCCCAGGGGGGCGAATAACCCATCCTTTGGTAGTGTGCATTAGTCGCCTGTTGCTGGAATAGATCTTATTTATCTCAGGCTAAGGGCCGAACAATCGACCTGCCCCTCGGGGGCGCTACACATCCAGCATTAATTTGAGTGGCTTGCGCATTCCAGCGATCTTGCAGGCCTGTTGCCCATAGCCGTAGGGAAACAGGTCATAGACATATTTACGGGTGGCCACCGCTTTGCCATGCCGTTCACGTAGTTCCTTCAGCAGGGTCCTGGCTTCCGGAACGGACTGACGGTCTTCGTAGTGTGCTCGTATGATACGAACGATTTCCCAGCGTTGATCGTTCATCTCCAGGTCCAGATCTTCTGCTATGGAGAGTGCGATGTCCTCGTTCCATTCTTCCGGGTAGAGCATAAAGCCTTCATTGTCCGTCTTGATGGCGTTGTTAATCATAGAGCGATATCCGTGAAAGGGCTTAGTAACAGCCTAGCGGCCAGGGAATGATAATTCTTCACCCATAGTGGGGTATCCGACCTATCCACTTGGGTATAGGTGGCGAGGAGGGAGCAATGGTTCTTCAGGGCTCCAGGACCAGGGCCTCTCCATTAAATCGATAAAACAGGCGGCGTAATCCCCCCGTTGGGCAGCAGTTTGGGTCCTGCTCACGATAAATCGGATATTCGCGAATGATGAGACGGTCGCGCAGTAAATACCGGTCATGCCCACGAAACTCGCTCATCAGGTGTTTTGAGAGTGAGGGTGGCTCCAGGGGTTTTAATGCGTTGGCGTTCAGGGTGAAGAGGTGCAGTCCTGCATAGCTTCCCGAGCCGGCTGAAGTCGTGATCAGAATGAGCTCCGGACTTTGATTGTCATCGAGGTCTGTGAGCCAGGCATCGCGGACGGGGTCGCTGGCGGTCAGGGTGTATTCTCCCAGCTTCTGTTCCCGGGTACCCAGGGCGAGGTGTATGGTCTGCAGGCTACAGCCGTTTTCCGCTCTGGCATCGATGATGGCCCGCCAGGGGCCATGGGTGAGCTGTTGATAATACTGGCAATCGGCGGAAGCTATACCGGCAAACAAGATGAGTGCCAGGCAAGCCAGCGGCCTTAGAACCTGGGCGCTAAAAAGCGGTTGCCACATCCTAAATACCTCTCAAGCAAAAACCCCTGCTGTTACGCAGGGGTTTAAGGATCAGTCGAGCAGGGCCCTGGTGCCGTAGCGCCGAACCTGCTCCATAAAGTATTTTCGGTAGTACATAACGGCGCTCATGCCGTTATAGGAGGCGTCATACACCTTCCAGCCATCGTCGGTGCGCACGAAACGAAAGATCAGGCGAATGGGATAGCCCTGGGCAGGCAGGACACGGGCCGCTACCTCCACCTCGTTGTAATCACGGATACGGGGTTGTTTGATAAAGTCGATACGTGGCATGGGATCGGTATAGGCGCCGAGGTTCCTGCCCAGGGCGGAGAAGAACATCTTTTGCAGTCGGCTTCTGAACTGGACCTTGAGGGTAGGCTCAAGCTGTAAATAGAAGCGTCCCCCGACCAGCCGGGCCATGTATTCAAAGTCAAAATAAGGGGCCATCTGTTCATTCAGGAAGGCGGTGAGGACCTCCGGGTCCTTGATGCCTTTCTGTTTAATAAATACCTGGATGCGCTGGATGCCATCTTCGAGCAGGGTAGCGGGTGTTTCCTGCTCGTAATCCGGGTGGGGAGGATAGTAACCGGGCTGGCCATAATAACCCGGCTCGGCCTGCGCAACACCAAGGGTAAGTACCAGGGACAGGAATAGGCTCAGTCTTGCTTTCATGGCTCCTCCAGTAGGTTTTTTTAGTTTGGCCAACTATGCACCCATTGAGGGTGAATGCCAAGTAGCTTCATGAAAGGCTTATATACGATCGACTATTAGTCCTCAAACTCCATTTTATCGACCGTTACAGAGGTGTCTGTGAAGTCATCCCAAACGGCCCGGATGATATCGCCTTCGGAGACCTGGTTGTAAAAATCGGCTTCGGTCATGCTGGAATCGTCGTAGTCTTCAAAACTCGTAGGGGGTACTTCTGTATCCAGTGTGATACCGAGTATGGACAGGGTGGTGCCCACATCATCAATGCTACCCGCATCCACGGGTCCCTGGATGAAGGCCTCGGTATCAGGATCATTGCGCTCGACCCTGCTGGCGATGATTGATCCGGCATCCTGGTAGGCTCTCACTTCCAGCTGGTTACCGGTATTGATATCACCCAGGTCAAAATATTGGACATCGGCCGTACTCTCATCTTCCATCTGGGTCTCGGTATTCACCAATACCGTGATGCCCATCAACGTCAGGCTGTTGCTGGTAGTTGCGGTGACATCCCCATAAAGAATGATCTCGCTTTCCTTTTCCAGGATGATCTTCTCGGCCACCAGGACGCCCAGGGCATTGAAGTTGCCCTCAACCT
>JANTGN010000225.1 GCA_024762895.1 Thiotrichales bacterium | reverse complement strand
ATATCAGTCATCGGCCTGAAGGCCTGCATGGCGAAGAGATTGGGATTTCTGCACAGACCGGGGCTGGTATCGAAGAGCTCAAACTGCTGTTAAAAGAGCATATGGGTTTTCATGATGTCGAAGAGGGACAGTTTCTGGCCAGGCGCCGGCATTTACATGCCCTTGAGCGTGCTCAGTTGCATGTCATTGCGGCTCGCGAGCAATTAGAGGTGTACAATGCTGGCGAACTCATGGCCGAAGAATTACGCCAGGCCCATGATCATCTTGGAGAGATCACTGGAAAGATGACCTCAGATGAGTTGTTAGGGGCCATATTTTCCTCGTTCTGTATTGGTAAGTAGGCCAGTAAAAGCAGTGACAGGAATGCATCTCATTGCATTGATCAATCGGCTTCAATGGAGAATTTCACAATCAGGGCATAAAATTTCCTCCTGACTCATCTATCTTTAGGACCATGGATTATCCAGAATTATTTGATGTCATCGTCGTAGGCGGTGGACACGCGGGAACCGAGGCCGCATTGGCGGCCGCGCGCATGGGTGCGCGTACACTTTTACTGACGCACAACATCGAGACCATTGGTCAGATGAGTTGTAATCCGGCCATAGGTGGAATTGGCAAGGGGCATCTGGTCAAGGAAGTGGATGCCCTGGGTGGTGCCATGGCCCATGCCGCTGATCGTGGTGGTATCCAGTTCAGGATCCTGAATGCGCGTAAGGGGCCTGCCGTCAGGGCCACGCGAGCACAGGCTGATCGCATACTCTACAAACAGGCCATTCGTTCCCAGGTTGAAAACCAGCCCAATCTGCATCTGTTCCAGCAGGGAGTGGATGATTTAATCCTGGAGGGTGAGACCGTCCGTGGAGTCGTGACCCAGATGGGTTTGAGGTTTCATGCCTCGGCGGTAGTACTGACTGTGGGTACCTTCCTGGGTGGAAAGATCCATATTGGCCTGGAAAATCATCAGGGTGGGCGTGCCGGGGATCCCCCTTCGATTACCCTGGCTAAGCGGCTGCGCGAATTACCCTTCCGTGTTGATCGCCTGAAGACTGGCACCCCCCCTCGCATTGACGCACGCAGTATCGACTATTCTCAGCTCGAGGCACAGCCGGGTGATGAGCCGACGCCGGTTTTTTCCTTTATGGGTGATCGTTCAGAACATCCACAACAGGTTGCCTGTCATATTAGTTATACCAATACAGATACGCATGACATCATTCGTGGTGGTATGGATCGCTCGCCTATGTATAGCGGGGTGATCGAAGGGATAGGCCCGCGTTATTGCCCTTCTATCGAAGATAAGGTAGTGAGATTCGCGGATCGCGAACGCCATCAGATATTTATTGAACCTGAGGGCCTGACTACCCACGAGGTTTATCCCAATGGGATTTCAACCTCTTTGCCATTTGATGTGCAATACCAGCTGGTTCGTTCCATTGCCGGTTTTGAGCAGGCCCATATTACGCGGCCAGGCTATGCTATTGAATACGATTTCTTTGATCCGCGTGATCTCAAGCCCAGTCTGGAGACACGCATCCTCAATGGCCTGTTCTTTGCCGGCCAGATCAATGGCACCACGGGTTATGAAGAGGCTGCGGCACAGGGCCTGATCGCTGGCCTGAATGCGGTGCGTTATGGCCGTGATCTTGAAGCCTGGACGCCCAGACGGGATGAGGCCTATATCGGTGTGCTGGTGGATGATCTGATTACCCATGGTACGCAGGAGCCCTATCGCATGTTTACGTCCAGGGCGGAATACCGGTTGATGCTACGTGAAGACAATGCGGATCTTCGTCTGACGGAAAAGGGCAGACAATTGGGTCTGGTCGATGATGATCGTTGGGCTCACTTTGAGCGGCATCGTGAATTTATCGAACAGGAACTCCAACGGCTTCGTAGTACCATCATCAGGCCTCGGGATTTATCTGAATCTCAGGCCCAGGCCGTGTTAGGTGGCCCCCTGAGCCGGGAACAGCGCCTGGATGAATTACTCAAGCGCCCCAAGGTGACCTACTCCGCCCTCATGCAGATCGAAAAGGCTGGTCCTGGACTAGATGATGAAACGGCCGCTGAACAGGTAGAGATCCAGACCAAGTATGCCGGCTATATCGATCGGCAGCATGATGAGATAGAACGCAGCAGGCGGAATGAAGATACCGTCCTGCCAGAAGATCTGGATTATGCGTCCATCAAGGGGCTGTCTTCCGAGGTCTCTGAAAAACTGGCGCGTCAGAGGCCGGCGAGTATCGGACAGGCCTCAAGGATACCCGGAGTGACACCAGCGGCCATATCGATTCTGCTGGTTCACCTGAAAAAAAGGGCTTATAGGCATAGTGCCTGACACCAAGGAGAAGTAAGCAATGATAAGCAAGAAGCATCAAGTTGTACTCGTCATGTTCCTGTCGGTTCTGTTGATGAATGTGGCCGTGGCTGGAGACGGGTTGATCAAGAAACCCAGCCAGTATTCCGTGCAGGAGACGGCCGCGCGCATGGAAAAGGCGATAGAGTCCAAGGCGCCCATTAGTCTGATGGCGCGAGTGGATCACCAGGCCAATGCCGAATCGGTCAATCTTAAACTCAGGAGCATTGTGGTACTCATTTTTGGTAATCCAATGCTCGGTACCCAGCTGATGCAGGAAAATCCTACAGCGGGGATTGACCTGCCCATGAAACTGCTAATCTGGGAGGACGCAGAGGGTAAGGTCTGGGTCGCCTATAATGATCCGAAATATCTGGCAAAACGCCATGGACTCAAGAATGTGGATGCGGTCATTAATAAGATGAGTGGTGCCCTGAATGCCCTGAGCGATAAGGCGACGGGTAAGGAGTAGTGTGAACGGTAATCTGCAGGACCAACTGGAGCAGGGGATATATGAACTGGGCCTGGATATTCCATCGGACACCGTTCAACGCCTGCTCCAGTATCTCGAACTGATCCGAAAATGGAATCGCGTCTATAACCTGACGTCCATAAAGGATCCAGGCCAGATGCTCAGTCATCATATCCTCGATAGCCTGAGCATTATTCCCTATATCAGGGGTTCTTCTGTACTGGATATAGGGAGCGGGGCCGGTCTGCCGGGAATCCCGTTGAGCCTGGTTTTTCCTGAGCGTCATTTCAGCATGCTGGATGGCAATGCCAAAAAAACGCGCTTTATTCAGCAGGCGATCACAGAGCTGAAGTTAGATAATGCAGAGTCCATACATTCGCGGGTGGAAGACTACACAGCGAGCGAGGGCTTTGATACAGTGGTCAGTCGGGCTTTTTCCAGTCTATCGGATTTCGTTCGGCTGGCATTGCCGCTGCTGAAGGAGTCCGGTCAGTTGCTGGCCATGAAGGGGCGTTACCCCACTCAGGAGCTGGAGGATCTGCCTTTGGGTATTCACATCGAGGCAGTGCATCGTCTGGAGGTCCCATTATTGGATTCGGAGCGTCATTTGGTAGAAATGGCCCGGGAAAAACAGTCATGACACGAATATTTGCCATTACCAATCAGAAAGGGGGAGTGGGTAAAACCACGACCAGCATCAACCTGGCGGCCTCCCTCGCAGCAACCCGGCGTAGGGTCCTGCTGGTAGATATGGATCCCCAGGGTAATGCCACCATGGGTAGTGGCCTGGATAAGCACGAGGTCGAGGCGTCCAGTTGTGAGGTCCTGCTAGGCGATACACAGGCAGCCGAAGCCATCGAGACCATGGAGCACACGGGCTATGACCTGTTACCGGCCAATAGTGACCTGACCGTGGCCGAGGTGGAGCTCATGAATATGTTCGGCCGTGAGTTTCGTCTGAAAAAGGCCCTGGAACCCGTCTTTGAATCGTATGACTACATCCTGATCGATTGTCCGCCATCCCTGAACATGCTGACCGTAAATGCCCTGGTCGCCTCCCAGGGTGTGATCATCCCCATGCAATGCGAGTACTATGCCCTGGAGGGGCTGACCGCATTGATGCAGACGATCGAGAGCATCCGCGAGGCAGTCAACCCGGAACTGGCCATAGAAGGCCTGCTGCGCACGATGTATGATCCGAGAAACAACCTGGCCAATGATGTCTCCAATCAGTTGAAGGAGCATTTCGGCCCAAAGCTGTACAACACCATCATTCCGCGTAATA
>JANTGN010000224.1 GCA_024762895.1 Thiotrichales bacterium | reverse complement strand
CGTCCCCAGCTGTTACCCGCCGATATGGCCTCACATAGCTGTTTCAGTGAATCCTTCTGAATCAAGGTATCGGCATGTAGAAACCAGAGTATCTCGCCCTTCGCAAGATCGGCACCTAGATTCATCTGAAGACTGCGCCCTCGCTGTGAATGAACCACCCTGTCCGACAATGGCTCTGCCAGGGTCAGGGTCTCATCGGAACTACCTCCGTCTACAATAATCAGCTCATGACCCTGCCCACGAAGCCATTGCAATCGTTCAAGCGTTGGCCTGATCACAGAGGCCTCGTTCACAGCGGGAATGATGATGCTGACTTGGGTACAGGTCGACTCAGGAGGAACTGACGATAAACTATCGGTAGTGTTTTCGTTCAAAGCGTCTTTTCCAGGCCGGTCTTCCAGTCATCGACAAAACCTTCGATAGACTCGATAAAATCCGGATCATGTTCGCTGCGATTAATCACACAATGAAGCACGACCACCTCAGGATTAGGTGGCAGGCCGGTCGTTATCGTCCAGGAAAGGACATTGGGACATCCCGGCAGGGTAAACCTGACTCCGCCCTTTATTCGTTCACGTTGTACCGTATGGACACCCCAGAAACTGATCATCTCAGGCCCACCCTGCTCATTGGGCCTGATCTCAGAAACAAACGAGCAGAAGCGTGGTATGTCTTGTATATCCACTTCCTGTTGCAGGCGTTCGGGGCTGACTAACTTGTCAATCTGCGCAAAAAATTCCATAGCCTCTACTCATGTTCAGTTAATTGAGGGCACCACCACAGCTACTCCCCTGCCCCGCCGTACAGCCATAGCAATGATCGGCAATTATGATCGGATTGCCTGACAGTGTCTCGACTGGAATATCACGAAGATGAACACGATTCTCTCCTGCCATGGCCAGTGGCAGATCCAGCATCTGGTTAAAGTCGCAGTCATAGACATAACCCTGCCAGTCTACACTGACCAGACTTCGACACATCACGGTCTCAAGATTCTTTGCCTGATAAGCGGACTTCAATAAATCCATATAAGACTGAAACTGCCCCCTGGAAATCAGAGTACTTCCAAATCGTTTAATGGGCATGTTGGTAATCGTCAGCAGCTGATTGAACAAGAGGCCAAATCTTTCTAGTAACTCGCGTTTATAATCTAATTCCAGTTGTTCCTGCGGGGGTGGAAGATAGGGGCCAACCGGGTTAAAGACAAGATTCAGTATCAGACCTGTTTCATCTACACCATAACCCAGGGCATTGAGCTTTCGCATACCTTCAATGCTTCCTTCATAGACCCCCTTTCCACGTTGCCCATCCACATTCTCTTCCAGGTAACAGGGTAAAGAGGCAATGACTTCAACCTGATGATCGGCCAGAAACTCGGCCAGTCCGGCCTGGCCCGCTTCGTTCAGGACCGTCAGGTTACAACGGTCTATAACATGTACATCACGCGCTCGTGCTTCTGCTACCAGATAGCGAAACCCTGGATTGAGCTCGGGCGCACCACCGGTGAGATCGAGTGTCCTGATTCGACTACGGTCGATGAACTTGAGGACCTCATCTATTACCTCACGACTCATCAGCTCCTTTCGATTCGGCCCGGCATTGACATGGCAATGCAGACACTGCTGGTTGCACAGATAGCCCAGGTTGACCTGCAGGGTGTCCAGCACCCCTCGCCGTAAGGCAGGAAAATCAGACTGGTTTAATAAGGGCAGTGTCGCATGCATAGGTGTTATGTTCTCATAAAATAATTGAGATTAAATGGGGTTTAAAAAGTTCTGTCTGTACCATCATGGTATTGAGGTGATTACGCATCCCCTCTTAGCAGTGACTAAATCACTGGTAGCTGCTTTCTGCTCCATTCCATCATTCCACCCCTGACGATATGGACATCAGCAAACCCCTTACTGGCCAGCAACCTGGCCGCACTGGCCGACCGTCGATCGGTACGGCATATGAGTGCAACGGGTTGTTCCATGTAATCCAACAGGTTTACAACCTGGCCCGATAGTTCATCCAGGGGTATATTCTGGGCCCCTTCAATATGTCCCAGTTCTCCGGTGAATTCCTCGGGGCTACGCACATCCAGCAACAGGGGAGCGTCCTCGGACTGCAACCGCTGACTCAGTTCTTCGATGCTCACCATCGGCCCACGACGCAATATGGCCACAAAACGGGGAATGAAAGCCACCATCGCCAGCAGAGCAAGCGCCAGCATGGTCTTTTGGACCAATCCCTCACTACCGGCCATCGCCTCACGCCCCGCATAACCCAGGTAGGTGTAGGCGATCGCTCCGGGTAGCATAAACAACCAGGATGCGATCACATACTGCAACAGGGGAATACGAGTTAATCCAAGCGCATAGTTCAGTAGATTAAAGGGAAACAGGGGCATCAGACGCACGAAGGCTACAAAGCGCCAGCCCTCTCCTTCCACGCCTTCCTTGAGTTGTTTCAGCCGACCACCCGTTTTTTCTTCCACCCAGTCTGAAGCCAGGTAACGCGCTACCAGGAAGGCCATTGCCGCTCCAATCGTCGCCCCCGTCAGATTGATCAGGGTACCCAAGACCGGCCCAAAAAGGGCCCCGCCTGCCAGGGTCAGTACAGAGCCCGGGAAAAAGAACACCGTGCCCAGTGCATAGATCAGCATAAATAACAGGGGCGCAGCCACACCCGCCTCATTCACCCATGTCTGCAGGGCCTGAGCATCCAGCTGATCACGATACACAACAACCAGGGTGATCCCCAGTAAGAGCAGGATAAAGAACAACCAGCGCGCAATCCTATGATTCATGGTCTTCATTCCATTCACGTCGGTTGATGGCATAGCCTGTAATCTTGCCCACGAAGGGGAAGATTAGGAGACCGGAAAGCCAGGACACCATCTTAGGGTCTCGATATTTATGAATGCCGATAGTCATCCCCTCATGACCGGCACGGGGCTGATCCCGATAGGTACCAAAGAGGCGATCCCAGATCGACAGATTAAATCCGAAATTACTATTGGCCTCATCATCCTCCACCGAGTGGTGGACGCGGTGCATATCGGGGGTGACGACAAACCAACGCAGTACCCGATCCAGCCCCAGCGGCAGGCGAACATTCCCGTGATTGAACATGGCCATGCCGTTGAGGATCACCTCAAAGATGACGACCGCGACGACGGGAGGGCCCAGTACCACGATGATGGCAAACTTGATGCCCATGGACAGGATGATCTCGATGGGATGAAACCGAGAACCCGTTGTGACGTCGTAATCCAGGTCTGCATGATGCACCCGGTGCAGGCGCCACAGCACGGGCACGGCATGCACCATCACATGCTGAAGATAGATGATGAGATCCATGACAATAATGGACACTATCGCAGCGGGCAGCAGTGAGACCTCAAAATAGTTGAGAAGCCCCCAACCCTGGGCCGAGGTCCAGGCCGCCATGCCCACGGCCGCAGCAGGAAACAACAGACGCAGGATAAAACTGTTCAGAAAGACCAGGCCGATATTGTTGGCCCAGCGCATGGTCTTGGATACCGTCAGCGCACGACGCGGCGCCAGCACCTCCCACAGGGCCATCAACGCAAAGACCCCGAAAAAGAAGCCCAGGCGTATGGCCAACTCATTATTCATCACAAATTCGTTCAGGTTCATCGTCCTATTTCCTCAGACACGGCTCTATGGTGTCAATAGTCCCGATTGCACAAGGGTCTCTGGAAAACCAGCACCTTATCGGCCACAATCGTTAACTCGGCCAGTTCCGGCATGGTGCTGATCCGGGCGTTGGCTACCAGTTCCTCTTTGCACATACCTCGTGCCTGCAGACAGGAACTACAAAGTAGCACCTGCCCTTTCTGAGCACTGACTTCAACATGAGTTCAATATTGTAAAAACCCTGAGGCACCTGTTGCCCCTGCCTGGAACAGAACACGACATCAGCCATTAAGAAGACCGTCAGAGTCACCTCATCTCCACTGAGGCCTTGGCCACCCGCCCAAAACTATTCAACTACTTGGTTGATTAGTAGAATAGTCTATAATACGTTCATGTCAAGCGACAACTTCAAACAGCAACTCTTCGATCAGTTCGCCCGGGTGGGTAAGGCCCTGTGTAATGGCAACCGACTCGAACTCGTGGA
>JANTGN010000223.1 GCA_024762895.1 Thiotrichales bacterium | reverse complement strand
CCTAATTGCTCGTTGAGCAGGCTGCGTCCATTCAGAAAATCTCTCGCCTCTAACGGTTTCCCCCCTGGCAGTTGCAATCGAGTAATCCTCAGCAAACCCTTGCCAGTGGCCACATCGATGCCTTCTGGTCCCTCACACACCACGGTGCCCGGGCTACGGTCATGACCATCGCCTTTAGACTGCGCCATCCAGACCCGAAGTGTCTGCCCCTGATAATCAGTCTGCGCCACGGGCCACGGGTTGAGGCCTCTGATGTGACATGAAATCTCATCAGCAGGCCGGTTCCAGTCAATCATTGCCTCGGCCTTGGTGAGTTTTTCCGCATAGGTCACGAGTGACTCATCCTGGGGTTCAGGCTTGATTTCCCCCCCGGTCAGTCCATCCAAAACCTCGAGCAGGGCACCGGCTCCCAGCTCAGCCAGCTGATCATGGAGACTGGCCGCCGTATCCTGATCACTGATTGGCAGGGTCTTCTTTAGCAGCATCGCACCGGTATCCAGACCTGCATCCATCTGCATTATCGTGACTCCCGTTTCCTGGTCACCGGACATAATGGCCCTCTGGATCGGGGCTGCACCACGCCAGCGTGGCAGCAAAGAACCATGGATATTCAGACAACCGAACCTGGGCATATCCAGTACCGACCGTGGCAGGATCAGACCATAGGCCGCTACGACCATAACATCCGCCTTATAGGCAGCAAGCTGTTGCTGAACCTCCTCATTTCGCAGACTGGCTGGCTGCTCGACCGGTATTCCATGCTCCAGGGCAAGAACTTTCACTGGGCTGGCACGTAATTTTCGGCCCCGGCCGGCAGGCCGATCAGGCTGCGTATACACAGCCACCACCGAATGGGGAGAATCGATCAGGGCCTGCAACGCAGGGACGGCAAACTCCGGGGTTCCGGCATAGATAATGCGCAAAGGATGGCTCATTTATATTGAGTGGGCGCGATCAACATTTTTGACCAGAATGCCCTGCCTGGCCTGTTTTTCAAGCTTTTTCTGTATACGCTGTCGTTTCAGGGAAGACAGATAATCGACAAACAACTTCCCCTTCAGGTGATCCATTTCATGCTGGATGCACACGGCCAGTAAATCATCATCTTCCAGCTCGAAGGCCTCACCCTCACGGTTCAAAGCCCTGATGCGAATATGACGCGCGCGTTGCACACTCTCATACACGCCAGGTACCGACAGACAGCCCTCTTCCATCTCTTCTTCACCATCACGCTCTATGATCTCCGGATTGATCAGACACAGGGGCTGATCCTTCTCCTCGGAAACATCTATGACGATAATCTGTTTCTGGATATTAACCTGGGTAGCCGCCAGACCGATCCCGGGGGCGTCATACATGGTTTCGAACATATCATCGACGATCTGACGAATCTCATCATCGACCTCGGCCACAGGCTCGGCCGATTTACGCAGCCGGGGATCCGGAAAATGTAGAATTTCAAGAATTGCCATGGGTTTTGTTACCAAATTCGTGCAGTTGCACAAGTTTTTCTGCTAAAGTTATGATCATACTTGAATAGTAGCTCTAATCACACCATTGGAATGAGGCCAAAAACGGCACTTTTCACAAGGGGGAACAACCTTGATTAAGTACAATAAAGACCAAGGATTCACGACTCTCGCCCTGGGAGTAATTCTAGCCTTATTTATCAGCGGATGTGCATCCACCAGCGAACCAGAACCCATGCCTGTGGAAGAAGAACCCCAGACAGCGCCTCCAGCACCTGCTCCTGCTCCGGTGGAAGAGGAACCTGAGATCGTCATTAAACCCAGTGCGCCCGAAACCTATATCGTACAGAAAGGGGACACCTTGTGGGACATCTCCACAAAGTTTCTGCGTGATCCCTGGTTCTGGCCTGAGATCTGGTACGAAAATCCCCAGATCGAGAACCCTCATCTGATCTACCCTGGTGACGAAATCACCCTCTACTACGTTGGCGGCAAACCCAGACTGGCCGTGAATGGCGGTCCGCGTGTCACTGGCCTCCCAACAGTCAAGGTCAAGCCTCAGATTCGTACCGAAGAATTTGACGATTCCGACCTTTCCATCCCGGTACAGATGATCCAGAACTTTGCGGTTCGTCCCCAGGTCCTGGATGAAGCCACTATCAAGGCATCACCCTATCTCTTTGGCACCCAGGAGGGGCGACTGGCCTACGCCACGGGCTATACCGTGTATGCGCACAAAATGGCCGATGCCAAACCCAATGAGCGCTATGAGGTCTACCACCCCAATAAGAAGCTGCGCGACCCTGAAACCGGCAAGGTTCTGGGATTTGAAACTATCTATGTCGGTTCTGCGGTCGTTAAGGCCGGAGGCGACCCCGCCACGCTAGAACTGGTCGATATGCTGCGTGAGGGCCTACCCGGAGATATCCTGCTGCCTATCGAGAAACTGGACCTGGATACCAGCGATTTCTACCCACATGCCCCCAGGCCAGGCCTGGAAGGAAAGGTCATCTCATTACATAAGGCCCTCTTCCAGATTGGCCAGCACCAGGTGGGTGTGATCGACCTGGGCGCCAAGGACGGTATTGAACGCGGCCACATCTTTGTCACCTATCGCCGTGGCTCCAAGGTGCGTGAGGAAGGTGGGTACACCCAGTTACCAAATGAAAAATCCGGCCTGATGATGGTCTATCGAGTACTCGATAACGTCAGCTATGGACTGGTCATGGACTCCGTACTCCCGCTACGCATCAACGACGTCGTTAAGGCGCCCTGATTCTGACTGACTCCAACGGGCAAGGAGGCCCGTTATGACCTCTGACTGGCTACGCCTACTGCATGTGGAAGGCCTGGGGCCTGCCCGATTCCAGCAACTTCTGGATGCATTCGGCTCACCGGTCAGTGCACTTCATGCCTCAGATACCGAATTAAGGGCCAGCGGCCTGAGTCAGGAGCTGATCCATCGGCTTCATGCAGTGGATGAGGAGCGAATCCAGAAAGACCTGGAATGGGCCGATCAACCTCAGCATCACCTCATAACCCTTCAGGACGAGAAGTACCCTGCTCTGCTGCGCCTTATCGACACCCCACCGCCCCTGCTCTATGTCACCGGCGATTGCGACGTCCTGGCGCATCCGGGTATAGGCATCGTTGGCAGCCGTAACCCCACTCCCGCAGGTCGCGAGATTGCACAGGATTTTGCACAGGAACTGACCCGTTTTGGACTCTGTATCACCAGCGGTCTGGCGATGGGCATCGACACGGCTGCACATCAAGGAGCCCTCAGGGCCAATGGGGTGACAATCGCCGTAGCTGCAACCGGCCTCGATCGCATTTATCCCTCACGAAACCGAGCCCTGGCCCATGAGATTGTTGAGCAGGGTGCACTGATATCGGAATTCCCGATTGGCACTGAGGCACTGGCCGGCCACTTTCCTCGAAGAAACCGAATTATCAGTGGCCTGAGCCTGGGTACACTGGTGGTGGAGGCCGCGCTTCGTAGTGGCTCTCTAATTACGGCACATCAGGCCATGGAACAGGGGCGTGAAGTGTTTGCAATACCCGGCTCAATCCATAATCCCCTGGCCCGTGGTTGCCACCAGCTGCTTCGCGAGGGCGCCAAGCTAGTGGAATCGGCAGCCGATATTCTGGAAGAGCTGGCAGGAAAAATAGCGCCACCCTCACCCCGGGAAGGCGGACATAAGCCCGAACCGATCATGATCGACGACTTACCCGCTGATCACGCTGGCTTGCTTGAAAAGATGGGATATGATCCCATTTCAATAGACCGGTTGATACAACTCAGTGGATTGACCGCGGAAGAAGTTTCATCCATGCTGCTCATTATGGAGCTGGAAGGGCGGGTGGCGACGCTGTCCGGAGGCTTCTACCAACGCCTCAAGCCGAGAGATATAGAATGAAAGAAAACGTATTCGACGTCCTGATGTACCTGTTTGAGTACTACAACGGAGAAGACTCAGACTTCGAGCCTGACCGGAATGAACTGGAATCTCAGCTCCTTGACGCCGGCTTCCCGACCACCGAAGTCGACAAGGCGTTTGACTGGCTGGATGGACTGGCCAACCAACAGGAAACCCCCCTGGCCGGAATGGGCCGGGCATCATTACGCGTCTACTCCGGTCATGAAAGTAAACGACTCAACAC
>JANTGN010000222.1 GCA_024762895.1 Thiotrichales bacterium | reverse complement strand
CGAGCAGGGTATCCAGGGTCTTGCCCTTCTTACGGATTTCCCGGCTTAACTTGGCCAGCACTTGTTCACGTTCTTTCTTCGCGGCCCTGAGTTCTTTCCTGGCGCTCTCTTTTCTGGCCTTTTTCTCACTTAACTCATTGGATTTTATGGCTATTTCCTGCTCAATAGCACGCAGGTCCGCCAGCGCGGTATTGATGACCTCGATCTGTGTCAGTCGAGCACGGGTAAAGTACTGGTAATAGGCAAAGGTGCGACCGACCAGGGCCGGGTCTTCCTGATTGAGCACCAGCTTGACGGGCTCCTGGCCACCCAGTTTGTAGGCGCTGCGTACCTGTTGGGCCAGGGCCTGCTTATGCTGATCAAGTATATTGATTTGTTTGGCCTTCTCCCGGCGCTTTTTTTTCAGCGTATTCTGTAATTTGGCCAGATCCTGGTCGATGCGTTTGATATCACGACTGACTCGGGATATCTGTTTCTCCTGCTTGCGTAGCCGGGCCTGCAGCTTGCCTTGTTCACCCCGCTTGGTTTCGAGAATTTTCCTTAATTCGACTATCTCGGTTTGTATTTTCTTGAGTCGGTTCTCCGCCTCATCGGCAGAGGGCGCGGCCTGGGACGAGAGTGTCAGCGAAAGAAGAATGCAGCAGGCGAATAGGTTGCGAAACAGGAAAGGCATGGGGCTTAGGGTTGTCTGACGCCGATTTTTATTGATTCAGGTCGATTGTAGCCCTGGGTATCGAACGGGTATAGGTCTGAGTGTACAAAAGGTTTATTTAAATTACATTTTATTATTGTATAATGCATTACTAATATGTATTTTCTACTGTATTCCAGTAGGTTGAGAGTATAAATGAATTCCGAAATTCGCATCGACCACCTGACCCCTCAGCTCCTCACGCGAGAAGAAGATATCGAACGCGCCTCGCGTTCCCTGAAGGCCATGTCCCACCCTCTCAGGCTGAAGATTCTATGTACCCTCGGCGATGGGGAGGTCAGTGTTCAGGATATCGTGGATAGTGTTGGCACCTCTCAGAGTAATATCTCTCAGCATCTGGCCATCCTGCGTGACAAGGGCATCCTGGCGACCCGCAAAGATGCCAATCGCGTCTTTTACCGCGTGGGCGATACCCGGACCCTCCGCCTGATTGGCATGATGCAGGACGTATTTTGTAATCAGGGTTAACTATCTCGGGGCTTAGAGTTCTACACGGGCCCTGACTCTGTTATTCTTCGCATGCTCTGGCCACCTCAGGTAGGCCAGTTTCATATTATTCATTCATTCTTGATAGAGCCTGTTTGCGATGGAGCAAGTACTGGAATTTGCCAATAACCACCTGCTGCTGGTTATGAGTTTTTTCGCGATACTATTCATGTTGCTTTTTGGCGAATATCGACGCCTGACACGTTGCTACGGTGAAATTATTCCCAGTGAGGCCGTGATGCTCATGAACCGCGATGAAGCGGTTCTGGTCGATGTTCGTGAAGCCAATGAAATCAGCCAGGGCAAGATCAAGGGCGCCAAACACATCCCATTGGGTAGCTTTAAGCAGCGTCTTAATGAGCTGGATGAACATAAAGACAAAAAAGTGATCATTTACTGTCGTAGCGGTAATCGCTCGGGACAGGCCAGTCATATGCTGTGCAAACAGGGTTTCGAGCAGGTCTTCAATATGAAGGGCGGTGTGATGGCCTGGCAATCCGATAATCTGCCCCTGGTAAAGAAATAATGCCTGCTCCCAAAGTCGTTATGTATACCACCGGCTTCTGTCCCTACTGTATCTGGGCACGACGCCTACTCAGCAATAAGGGTGTGGATTTCGAGGATATACGCGTCGACCAGTACCCGGAAAGGCGTCCCGAGATGGAACAGAGAAGCCAGAGGACCAGCGTGCCCCAGATCTTTATCGGAGATCTGCATATTGGTGGTTTTGACGATATGTCTGCCCTGGACAAGGCTGGCCGCCTGGACCCCATTATTAGTGGTGAAGTTACCACATTAAATGACAACTGATCGGAACTCAGAACATGACAGAAGAGAAACAACAGGCACCCGCACAGGAATTTGCCATCCACCGTGTCTATGTGAAAGACATTTCCTTTGAGTCGCCCAATGCACCGAAGGTATTCACTCAGGACTGGAATCCCGAGACCAATGTTCAGATCAACACCAATGCTCAGCAGCTCGAGCCGAACATCTACGAGGTTGAACTGACCCTCACTGTTACCGCCAAGATGGCTGAAAATACGGCCTTTCTGGTTGAGCTGAAACAGGCCGGTATCTTCCAGCTCAGTGGGTTTGATCAGGAGCACCTGGGGCACCTGTTGGGTAGCTACTGCCCGAACCTGCTTTTCCCCTATGCTCGTGCGGCGATATCCGGCATGGTGACGGGCGGAGGTTTTCCCGACATGGCCCTGGCACCGATTAATTTCGATGCCCTCTATGCGCAACACCTTGAGCAGACGAAGCAGCAGGGTGCTGATCAGCCTGCCCAGGAGTCTACGCACTAAGGCGGTCGATCTATCCCTATGGCCAACACCACAAGCATCGGTGTCATCGGGGCCGGTTCCTGGGGAACGGCCCTGGCATTCCAGCTGGCACGAAATGGTAATCGTGTATTGCTCTGGGGACGTGAGCTCGATGAAATGCGGGACATGATCCAGAAGCGGTATAACGCACGATACCTGCCCGATCTACGCTTTCCCGAAGGCCTTATCCCCGTTGAAACCCTGGATGAAGTACTTTCCGAAACACAGAATCTTCTCGTTGTGGTCCCAAGCGAGGGTTTTAGACCCGTCCTGAAAAGCCTTAAACCCCATCTGAATGAATCAGCCAATCTACTCTGGGCAACCAAGGGTCTGGAAGCGGGGTCAGGTAAGTTATTGCATGAGGTTGTACTGGAAGAGCTGGGTGATCGTATACCCCATGGCCTGGTGTCAGGGCCTTCTTTTGCAAAAGAAGTGGCCCGTGGACTCCCTACAGCCGTGACGGTTGCCAGCAAGTATGAAGCATTTCGCCAGGAGGCGGCGGAATGGCTGCATGGCGATACCTTTCGCGCCTATCTGAGTGAGGATCTGGTGGGTGTGGAGCTTGGTGGAGCGGTGAAAAATGTACTGGCCGTTGCGGCGGGCATCTCCGATGGCCTGGGTTTTGGCGCCAATGCCCGCGCTGCTCTGATCACCCGAGGGCTGGCCGAGATGATGCGCCTGGGAGACAGCATGGGTGCTCAACGCGAGACCATGATGGGCCTTTCAGGTATGGGTGACCTGGTCCTGACCTGTACCGACGATCAATCCCGTAATCGGCGTATGGGCCTGGCACTGGGGCGCGGCAAGTCGGTAGAGTCCACCATGCGCGAGATCGGGCAGGCCGTGGAAGGCGTGGGTACCGCCAGGGTGGTCTACCAGGTGGCGCAACACCATGGAGTGGAGATGCCGATCTGTCATCAGGTCTTTCGGGTGCTCTATGAATCGCATCCTGCAGAGTCGGCAGTGTCGGAGTTGCTGGCGCGGGATCTGAAGGCAGAGTCCTGAGTTATTGAATATTCAACGTAAATATTTGATTCAGGCTGCTGTTTTTCTTATAGCAATTATTTTAATAGGTATTTGCTTGGCCAAATGCGAGCTAATGGGAGAAGGGATTTTTCTATTAAAAGCATTAATTGGAATATTGATAGCGTTTTTTTTAGTGCTATTGAAAATGGCTAAGACTCAAAATAAGTAATAATTGAGATCAAAGTAGAATTTGTAACTTTTGAGACGCTTCTAAGTCAGCCTTTCGCCTGATGGCGACCTTCTTCTTTTTCAACAGCAAAAAAGAAGAAGGCAAGAAAATGCCGCCCCTAAAATTGATGCCGCTATGCGGTTCCCTGCGCTCCTCGCCATTGACGGGGTCAAAAGAACTCGTGGCAAAAAGACGCCACTCAGACACCTTTTGCCCTGATCCGCCAATGGCTCCGGTGCTCGGCATCAATTAATGGGGGGTAAACATCAACACCAAGACTAAGATCAAACCCAAAAACCTGAATGTGCCGCGATCTGGTTTTGAAGTAGGTTTTGACGTTGGGCCCCTTTCCGCGGTGTAGTGAGCACGGTGCTTTGAGGCGGATTGAGGGAGAGTTGTTTGAGCGGCAGTAGTACCGCCGCGAGTTTAGCGACCGCCGTCTCAAAGCACCGCGCGCAGCG
>JANTGN010000221.1 GCA_024762895.1 Thiotrichales bacterium | reverse complement strand
GCTGCTTACCAGCCGTGACCAACCGGTGCAACTGGTTATTGCCGGGAAGGCCCATCCCCGGGACAGGGTGGGTAAATACATGCTGAGACAATGGCAGGATTTCCTGGGTAATAACGGTATGTACGAGCATGTTGTATTCATCGAAGACTACGACCTCGACGTCGCCAAAAAAATGACCCAGGGGGTAGATGTCTGGATTAACACACCGCGGCGCCCCTGGGAAGCCAGCGGCACCAGCGGCATGAAGGTACTGGTGAATGGTGGGCTCAATCTGTCGGAACTCGATGGCTGGTGGGCCGAGGCCTATGTGCCTGAGGTTGGCTGGGCACTGGGAGATGGCCTCGAACACGACGACATCATCGCCTTGGACGCTATGGAAGCGGAACAACTCTATGAAGTGCTGGAAAAGGAAGTCGTCCCCTGCTTCTATCGACGCGACTCGTCTGGCCTGCCACGGGAGTGGGTCGGCTGCATACGTGAAAGCATGGGCCATTTAACCTCACAGTTCTCTTCCAATCGAATGCTACGGGAATACACGGAGGATTATTATCTACCCCTGGCCGAAGCCTATCGCAGGAGAAGTGCTGGCGTCGCCATCGAGTTACAGAACTGGTTTGAGGAACTGCAAGAACACTGGCAACGGATCCATTTTGGTAGCGTTACCTCAAATCCGGTAGAAAATGCCTATCAGTTTGAAGTTCAGGTATATATGGACGACCTGCCACCGGAGTCAGTGCGCGTGGAACTCTATGCCGACTCAAACAATGGTGGGAAGCCTTTCCGCCTGCCTCTGGATCGGTGTGATTTACTTACCGGTGCGGCCAATGCCTATGTCTATAAAGGCACCGTTCCAGCCAGTCGACCGGCTTCGGAGTACACACCGCGCATTGTCCCCGCGCATGCCGATGCGATAGTACCGCTTGAGACCAACTTCATTTTATGGTTCTGATAAAATATCGAACTTGCAACTGTAATTTCTGAATCACTTGTACATTTCAAAAAGGAATAAAAAATCAGTGAAATTGCAGCTTGTATGTTTGTAGGTATCGACAAAGGGGGAGCCCCCGACCTGGTAATGTTTTGTTATCATCAGGTAGTCAGTTTCATATCGTTGTTAAGATCAGGTAAATCAGCATGTGGGTTTTCATCTGGATTTCTGATCTTTACCGACCAGATGAATAACTTTCCATGCTGATTACGCAGTTATTCTTAAATATGGATAAGGTATTAAAACATGGCTTTTTTTACCAAACGCTATCATCCACCGGGGACCTCGCCAGGTACCCTGATAGAAAAAGCACCTTCTACCACAGCTATGCCGCTGCAAATTCACCTGATCGACTACAATGCTGATGAGATAACAATTCGCGATAATGTAGATGCCTCAGATTGTCGTGTCTATTTACAGCGTAAGTCTATGACCTGGGTGCATGTACAGGGGCAACCCACAGAGCTTGCATTGCGCGAACTAGGAGAGTCCTTTCAGTTGCACTCGCTGGCCATGGAGGATGTGCTGAACAGCGGCCAGCGACCCAAAGTCGAACCCTTTGACGATCAACTGTTCATTGTCATGAGCTTGCCTCTCATGAAAGCGGATATTGTCAATGTTCAGCAGGTGAGTATTTTTCTCAATAAAAATTTTCTGGTTAGTTTTTATGACGGTGATTTTTCTCTGTTTCAACCCATTGTCAAACGCCTGCAAGACAGGGGCAGCCGTCTACGTGCAAAAGGTGTCGATTTTCTCCTGTATGGTTTGCTAGACCTGGTGATTGACCAGGGCTTTCCGGTTCTTGAAAAGTTTGGTCTGCAGCTGGAAGAGCTGGAGGAACAGATCCTCGAAGTTGCCGGGAGCGTAACGCTGGAGAAAATTCATATCCTTAAACGCGAACTGATACTATTGCGGCGTATGCTTTGGCCTCAGCGCGAGGTAATCAATCAATTGTTACGGGGTGATCACAAACTGATACGCGATGATACATTGGTTTATCTGCGCGACTGTTATGATCATACCATTCAGGTGATGGACCTTCTGGAGACCTATCGCGACATGACTGGTAGCATGCTGGATATCTACTTATCAAGCGTCAGCAACCGCATGAACGATATCATGCGGGTGCTGACCGTGATCGCTACCATCTTTATCCCACTTACGTTTATTGTTGGCGTTTATGGCATGAATTTCGACCGAAATGCCGGCCCTTTAAGCATGCCTGAGCTCGGCTGGCCTTATGGTTACCTCCTGGTATGGCTGGGAATGATCGTGATTGCGGTACTTATGCTTACATTTTTTCGCCGCCGGGGCTGGCTCTAAGGTGAGGATGGAACAGGTTAGGGAGAAAGTAAATTTCGGGAGCGCTTAAGGGTTCGGTCGCTGGAGTGGTGCTAGTTTCTTTGTCGGTGGTTCCTCCTTGCGAATGACCAGTCACATTAATAACTCAGGAGTCAAGTATGTCTGTCTATAAAAACATCCTCGTTGCCGTGGATTTCGGAGACCATAGCACAAAGCTGCTGCAGCAAGCCGCTGCCCTGGCGCAATTGTGCGATGCCAGGCTAACCGTTCTGCACGTCGTTAACTACGCCCTGCCTACGGATATGGATTATGTGATTGCGCCCGGGGACGAACTGGAAAGCAAACTGATGGGGGCGGCGGAAGATCAGCTGCATAACTTGCTGGTACGTGAGGCACTCAGCAGCGGTGTTGAAACCATTATCAGGTCCGGGCGACCCAAGGCCGAGATATTGAATGTCGCCGATACAAAGCAGGCAGACCTGATCGTGATCGGCGCACATGGCCGGCATGCTCTGGTCGGAATGCTTGGATCCACTGCAAACCGCGTGCTTGATCATGCGCATTGCAATGTACTGATAGTACACTGATTACTAATGATTAAAAATGACCAGCAATGCGCTAACAATTGCCTGTCATAGTTTCCTGGGGTCTTGCGAGGGTCATGTACCCATATGCGGTGAGCTCTCATACCTTTTGGTCATATCGCAGGGGCAGAGAGAATACCAGGCCGCTATGGAGTCGTCGTGACAATCCAGATACTCAAGGGAAACCCTCCCCCTATTGGGGTGCTAACGCTCAATCCGGCAGTTGACATGACCTATGAAATACCCCACCTGATTGAGGATCAGAAAGTACACGCCATGGCCACCCGTTTCGATCCCGGCGGCAATGGTATCAATGTCGGCCGTGCGCTGAAGCGACTGGAGACTATGGCGCAAAATTATTGCGTCACTGCCGGTGAAATTGGGCACCTGTTAAAACGCATGCTGATCGATCAGCTGGACAGGGTGGACTATGAAGAAGTAGCTGGCGAAACGCGTATTAACGGCACCTTTATCGAACAGACTCCGCGGGCCCAGTACGAGGTCATCGGTATCGGGCCTGAGATTCCGCCCTCCCAACTCGACGAACTTCTGGATCGATTTGTTGAATACAGCATTCAAGGTTTCGGTGTGCTGACCGGTTCATTACAACAGGGATTGCCGCTGACACTCTATGCCGATCTGGCTGGACGCATCGCAAAAGCGGGGGGCCGGGCTGTGGTCGATTCCCACGATGACGCCTTGAGAAGCGCCATTGATGCCCAACCCTTTCTCATCAAGCCGAATCGTTATGAACTGGAGACGCTTCTTGGCCGGCCTACTGAAAGTATAGAATCGGTGGCAATCGAGGCCCGGGCACTACAACGCCAAGGGGTTAAATATGTCTGTGTTTCCCTGGGAGGTGATGGCGCCCTGTTGGCCGGCCCCGAAAATACATATCACGCTGCCGTACCTGCGGTGGTGGTGCGCTCCACTGTCGGTGCAGGAGATACCATGGTCGCTGCTCTGGTAGCTGCCTTTGCTCATGGCGCAATGGCTAAGGATGCACTTCGGCTGGGGGTCGCCTGCGCCGCCGGGACGGTTACTCAACCTGGCACGGCACTCTTCACGACCATCGATGCCGATAACTATTTTGATGGCATCTCGATACGCTGTCTGGATATTTAAAAAAGCAACTGCAATCTGTATTACTAAATAGCGTCAAACTCTGTGTTAAAAATATCGGGAGACGCTCCATAAGAAACCCATGCGCAAAAGCCTAACGATATATCCAACCTGATTGGAAAACTGAAGCCGGATTATCCCTTTGAAGCCAATACCTTTCTCCGCTTCATGAATAAGACGGAGGAC
>JANTGN010000220.1 GCA_024762895.1 Thiotrichales bacterium | reverse complement strand
GCATTGTCCACACCACAGCCACGCAGGGCCGCCATGAGATGTTCGATGGTGTCGACCCGGTTACCATACTCATTGCCAATGGCTGTAGAAAGACTGGTATCTACCACGTTGTACCAGCGAGCCGCGATCAGCCCTTCACCGGCGGGGACATCCTTACGTAGAAAATGAATGCCGGAATCGACTTCACCGGGGTGCACGGTCATGGAGACGTTCTGACCACTATGCAGACCTACCCCAACATAGGTAATACTCTGCTTGAGTGTCTTCTGGTTCACCGTATTTTTCTGAGCAGACTTGAACATGAGTGTCATCCTTTTATTTTCATAATGGTTGCTACACTAAGTTCGACTGAGGCTTGTGCTCTAAGGTCGCCTTGTTTAAGCTCGATTTGTTGGTTCAAGGCGCCAATTTCTTATCTCTTGGCAGCCATTTCGGGGAAGAGGATATGTTTCCGGGGGCAAGCAGGCTTTCATCCGCCATTTTGATACTGGTCAGGCTCATGGAGTCGCTGGGTATGGATGTGCGGAAACAGTTCAGGGATCTGGGGGCAGACTACGAACTGTTGCATGAACCCAGTGCCCGTATCCCCGATGAGGTCGTGATTCAGCTATGGGAAACCCTGGTAGAAAAGAGTGGTGACCCCTGTATAGGCCTTCGAACCGCCGATTTCTGGCATCCGACCAGCCTGCATGCCCTGGGATTTTCCTGGATGGCCAGTGCTACCCTCAAGGAGGCCTTAGAGCGTGCCGTTCGCTACAACCATTTCATAACACAGAACCAGCGATTTGAGTTTGATGAGACGGCCTCCTGTTTTCGATTCACGTTCAATGAGTCGGAAGCACCCTTTATCTTTCCCCGGGAGTTCTACGATGCCGGTATGTCCTTTGTGAAGACCATGTGTGACGAGTCTTATGGTCCTGAGTTCACCTTTCTGCGCGTGGATATGAGACGCCCCGAGCCATCCTGTTCGGATCAGTTTCGTGGCCGGTTCAAGGCGCCAATCGTGTTCGGGGCCGAGTCTAATACCCTTTATTTTTCCAAAGAGATTATTCTCAAGTCCCTGCCGACGGCCAATGCCGACCTGGCTCGGGTGAATGAAGAGATCGTTGCCGCTTATCTGGAGCAGATAGATCAGGGTACGGTCTCCAAACAGGTCAGGATGCGCCTGATCGAGCAGCTTTCCTCGGGGCATGTCTCCCAGGATTCAATCGCTTCTTCACTCTTTATGAGTACTCGGACCCTGCAAAGAAAATTGCAGGAGGAGGGGACCAGTTATAAGGAGTTATTATCCGAAACCCGGCACGAGCTGGCTATGCGGTATATGTCTTCTTCGAGTTCTCCGATCAGTGAGGTGGCGTATTTGCTCGGTTTTTCAGAGGTCGGTAATTTCACCCGTGCCTTTAAGCGCTGGACGGGTATGGCGCCAACCGAATACCGGTCCCGGCATTAACGGATGAATCAGTCGGTGATTCATTCATTGGGGTATGGGTCGTGATACTGGGGGCAACGACGCCATCATCGCTCGTCCTGGTGCTGGTTAAGGGTATGCGGCATTATGGACTGGATGTAGAGCAACATTTTAGTGACCTTGGCCTTGATTACAACCTGCTGAATGATCCCGTAGCGCGCTATCCCGACGAGGCCATCGTGACATTATGGGGCATGCTGATTCGTGAGAGTCGGGATCCCTGTGTGGGTCTGCGTCTGGCCGAATTCTGGCACCCGACCACGTTGCATGCCCTGGGATTTGCATGGATGGCCAGCTCGACCCTGAAGGAGGCCTTCGAACGTGTGGTTCGGTATAATCGGTTTTTATCCCATAGTCAGGATTATGAGTTCTACGAGACCGAAACTGATTATCGTTTTATCCTGAACGAGTCTGAGGCGCCCTATCATTTTCCCGATCAGGATTATGATGCCTCGTTCTCGGTGTTAATGACCCTGTGCCAGGCGGTCTATGGCGAAGACTTTTCGCCCCATCGGGTGGACTTCAAACATTCGGCGCCCGACTGCGCCAAAGAATTTCAACTACGCTTCAGTGCGCCGGTCGTTTTTGAGGCGGAAAATAACACCTTTTATCTTGATAAGCAGACGGTGCTGAAGCCACTCGCCAGTGCCAACGCCGAGCTGGCACGAATTAATGAGGCCGTCGTCTCGAGTTACCTTGATCAGATCAAACAGGGCGATCTCTCCCGGCGGGTTCGGAATCGCATCATAGAGCAATTACCTTCGGGTCGGTTGTCTCAGGACTCCATAGCCCGTGCCCTGCATATGAGTCAGAGGACCCTGCAGAGAAAACTACAGGGAGAGGGCAGTAGTTATAAAGAACTCCTGAATGAGACACGCAAGGAGCTGGCCTCGCGTTATATGGAAAACCCCAATTCTCAGATCAGCGAGGTGGCCTACCTCCTGGGGTTTTCAGAAGTAGGGAATTTTACCCGCGCCTTCAAACGCTGGACCGGTCAGGCGCCTTCCGAATATCGATCTTCCCAACATTAAATCGCTGAAGGTGGGGCCATATCGGCTTCATGACATAGACCTCACCTTTAGAAACTAGTATGACCTGGTTCAGGACTTCCAGGTTCAGGCAAGTTCCTGGCCGGTCGCTATCCTGAAACCAGGAACATTGATTTTTCCAGTCGGATGCCATGTGGAGGATACTTAAGTTTTATCCCTGCTGACCGATATTGAGGTCAAAGGAGAGAGATTTTATGTTCCAGCCAGCCAGATTCATGCTTCTCGTGATGTCACTGTTTACAACGACGTTGATGGCTGACGTCATTCGTGTGCCTTTTCAGTTTGTTGAGTCCGGCTGGTTATCGGAGGCTCGTGAGACGGCCTGTGAGATGAAACAGGACCTGCCATTCTTCGGGTCGGCCCGGTTTGTCCGCGATGCGCATCAGCCAGTGCAGCTGGTTATTGATTCCCTGGTTCCTGTTCACAAGCCCGGTGAGGGCAGGTTATACAGCGTGCAACCCTCCTGGAAAGGCGGTGGAGAGGAAGAGGATATAGCGACCTTTGTGATGGAACAGGGGGTACGTCCGATTGTTCTTCCTCGTACACAGGCCCTGCAGGTCTTCTATGCCCTTTACCAGGGGCGGGCCGTACATCTTGAATTTGATGACCTGGCTACTGGCAGCTCCAGGATGCTTCTACAGCTGTCACCTATCGACTTTCTGACTCAGGTTCAGGCCTTTGAGACCTGTGTGGGTCGATTAAGTCGGATACCGGAACCGGCACCGGCACAGGTACTGGAGAATGACCTGATCGATGAAACCCGCATCCAGCTGCGAAACCCACCGCAGGCGGCACCCGCAGGGTTGCTGCTCAGACCTCTGCCCGCAGATACCCCTTCTTTATCCTATCAATTCGATTCCGATGGAAATTCGACCCCGGTTCGAATTCGTACTCCGTGAGCGATCAGGCCCTCAAAAGTAGTCTATGCGGGGATTACGGGCATCGGATTCTAAAAAATCGGGTATAATTCCCAGTTTTTGCCGGGATTCCTTGTTCGGAGTAGGGTTGCCATGTCGGATTCAATCAATAAAGTCGTACTTGCCTATTCAGGTGGTCTGGATACTTCAGTCATTCTCAAGTGGTTGCAGGAGGTCTATTCCTGCGAGGTGGTCACCTTCACTGCTGATATCGGGCAGGGTGAAGAGGTGGAACCTGCACGCGCTAAGGCGGAGGCCCTGGGTGTCAAGGAGATCTATATTGAGGATCTGCGTGAAGAGTTCGTTCGCGACTATGTCTTCCCCATGTTTCGTGCCAATACCATCTATGAAGGTGAGTACCTGCTGGGCACCTCGATTGCGCGTCCATTGATTGCGAAGCGCCTGGTGGAAATCGCCAATGAAACCGGTGCCGATGCGATCTCTCATGGGGCCACCGGAAAGGGCAATGATCAGGTCCGGTTTGAACTGGGTGCCTACGCACTCAGGCCCGATATCCATGTCATAGCGCCCTGGCGCGAGTGGGATCTGCTGTCGCGCGAAAAGCTGATGGCCTATGCCGAGACCCATGGTATACCAGTCGAACAGAAACGAGGTAAGAAGTCTCCCTATTCCATGGATGCCAATCTACTGCATATCTCTTATGAGGGCGGCATCCTGGAAGACCCCTGGAATGAGCCGGAAGAGTCCATGTGGCGTTGGTCGGTCTCGCCCGAGCAGGCGCCGGATGCGCCCACCTATCTCGAACTGGAATTCGAAAAAGG
>JANTGN010000219.1 GCA_024762895.1 Thiotrichales bacterium | reverse complement strand
TTTCTCGGCCCCCGCTTCTCCCTCCTTATTCTTATCATTAATGGCGGGAGGAGAAACCCCTCCGATCTGCACCGGCGTGGCGGCCCCCAGGTTGGTACCAGGCGCCATTGCTGCGATATGACTGGCATACAAAATATAGGTGCCGGCACTGGCTGCTCGAGACCCAGTTGGCGCCACATAGGTAGCCACCGGTATAGAGGCGGTAGTGATATTTTTAATGATCGCGCGCATGGCCGTATCCAGGCCACCTGGAGTATCCATCATAATCACGACGAGTTCTGCGTTGGATTCGGAGGCCGATTCCAGCGCCCGCTGAATATAGTCATGAGTTGCGGGACCAATCGCACCCTGGATGCGAAGCTGAGTCACACCACGTGCTGGATCGGCCATAGCGGCACCCTGCACCAGAATAATTAGCGCGACCATGAATGATGCCAGTAACATGAGCCCTTGCATCGTTTTATGAACAAGAAATACGTTCATCATGCCCTAAGCATAGTCATTTTCAATCGGGTTTGCGAAAACTGGGCCGCGCTTGAATTACAAAAAAAGAACCCGGCCTGGGCCGGGTTCTCTGCTAGCAATTCATGCTTTCATTCAACTTCTACCGTCTTGCGTTTAGCCTTTTTTACCTTGGGCAGAGTCAGCTCCAGAACACCATTTTTGAACTTGGCCTTTGCCTGGTCTTCATCCACTTCTGATGGCAATGCCAGCTTCCTGGAATAACTGCCATGGGACATCTCACAACGATAATAATCTCCTTCTTCATCCTTGGATTCATGACTCGTAGCGCCCTTGATAGTCACCGAGTTACTGGTGACCGATATATCCAGATCCTTCTTATCCACTCCCGGCAACTCTGCCTTAACAATCACTTCATTATCACGATCGATCACATCGACGCTGGGAGTCTTGCCTTCAAAGGGTGCGGGGACATCCTTCAACATGGGCCACTTCATATGGAAGGGTGTGAACCAGCCACCAGGAAAATGACTTTCAAGGAGCCTTTCCATTTCTTCGAATGGACTAATGCTCATTGATGGCTGAACCTTTTGCACTTCCTGTTTAGATTGCTTTTTCTCTTTAGAAGCCATGATATGTTCTCCTTTTAATGCTTTGAATATTATTCACAATGGCATAGGCATTGTTTTACATCTCGTTGGGAATAAAAAAGCCCACAATCATTGCATAATAACTATAGGATCAGCTTCGGGGATTTCAAGGCAATTCATTACCGCCAATGCATTTTTCCGACCTTCTTGATCCAGGGCATGAGTCAGCGTCAACAAATCGGCCACACGGCCCAGACCCTGTCGGCATTGCACCCAGGCCGAAAGACTTACCCGCCTTTTTAATCAAACTGACGTACAGCTTATATACGGGTTGAGGCTACCCATAAGACATTACGATCACTTAATGAGTCCGGCATCGCTGATGCATTGGACAAACTCCCCCCTACAGTGCTCAATGACATCGCGTACCTTGCCCTGCACCTCTGCGTGTCAGATCGTAATCCAGGCGCCTGAGCTCACCGCCACTGCTGTGATCTCGCTACAGCCTTCCGTTTGTACCTGCATTAACAAAAGACCATGGTTCCGACCTCGGCTACACGGCATGGTGCTTACCCTCGACATGTACCGTACTCGCCTGCGGCCCGTTTTCACCCGCCTCTTCGCTGAAATGTACCTGCGCGCCCTCTTCCAGTTTGTCAAAATCCGCATTTAGGACACTGTTTCGATGGAAGTAAACTTCGCGGCCATCCAGGGTCTGGATCAGACCATAGTCCTCTGCAGGGAAGAGCTGAGTAATGCGCCCATGCGGCTCAGACTCATGATATTTGACATCACCACGACGACGGCGAACATAATCCTCCAACTGACGTCGCGCAGCATCAAAGGCATCCCTGATGGCTACATAGGCATCCTCATGGGCATGGTGCTGATCGGGGTGTCGATCGGCGATAATCTCCTTGCCCGGCAGGGTAATATCGATCTTTACTCCAAACAGGTTGCCCTTGTGATGATGCTGATGCGGCGCCTCGATAATAACTCGGCAACTCGTCATATGTTCAGCAAATCTCTCGAGCTTGGCTGCCTTCTCGCGAATACTCTTTTCAATAAAATCAGAATGTTCCATATTACGAAAAGTAATCTGTAATGGGATCTGCATAGTCACCTCCATTCATTTTAGCTACATCCTTACAATTACTATGCTAGACCCCTGATGAACATTTATGCTGATTTAAATCAATAGAGCCCCTATTACCAGGTATTGCAATCAACTACTGGGCAGAGGTCCAGCCCCAACCATGACAGTACTTCAGCCCCCCCATAGAGACTGGCTAGGTTCGACTTTTATCCACCAGGGCAAGTAACAAAGCCAGCCCTACCGCTGCCACAATGATTAGCAGGGTTACCAATATATTATTCAGGAGGTCAGGCGCCACCAGGAGCAACACACCCAGCGCCAGCATCATCATACCTGATACCAGCTTGAGCTTACGCCCCTCCTGCTCCTGCAACTTCCGCCCGCCCAGGCTACCAATAAACACGAGCATGATAACGATGAGCGGCAGCATATAAATGACGTTGTAGAGGACCAGGTACAGATAGTACTGACCAGGGTCCAGTTCGTTCAGGGTGAGGATACGCGTGTACACCATCGGGAAACCCACCGTGCACAACAGCTCATAGAGATTGGCAAAGAATGACAGGGCAATCGTGGCCCCTATCAGGGTTAACAGAGACTGGCTCTGTAGCAATTTGCGCGTCCTTTGATAAAGACCGGGCCGCGCCTGGTCAGGTATGGACAGACTGACACCTTTATACCAAAAAAAATCCTTGATATTGATCAGGCCAATCGTAATGGCAATCAATGCCGCCACCGTGGTTATCGCATCGAGTTGTCCAATCATGCGAAACAGGTTCAGCCAGGCACTCATGAACAGAAAATATAAAAGCCCAGAGAAAGCAACAAAGACAAAACCGACCAGAAACATGCGTCTCCGACTACCGAGATGTAGCATCATACTCAGAAGAAACAACAGGATAAAAAAAGCGCAGGGATTGAAGGCATCCACTGCGGCAATGGCCAGCGTAATGAATAAAAGACTCTGGTCATCGGGCTGGATTTTTCCAAAGACAGGGAGCTCAAGATCTATTGTGTTATCCCTGGTCATTTCGAACGGACCCGAATAACCCCCTAGATCGTCTTCTTTGATTAGATAGGAACGACAGTGCTCCAGTCCTTCGATCAGCTGATCAGGGGTCTTGTTAACATCAAACCCCGCCATCATGGTGTTACAGAACATAAATGTGGGTACCGAACGCGCATTTCCGTCCAGGGCACTCGCCATTGTCTCAAACTTGTGGATGTTATCGCGCTCCCCTACCAGCTGATAGGACTTGAGATTTACCCAGGGGTAGGCCTGTACGATAAGCTCAACGAACGGCAGGGCCTTTCTACAATGGGCACAATGCGTTGACCAGAAGAAATAGAGATTGACCTGGGTGTCACCCCGAGCATCACGTTCAAACCACAAACCGGGTGCCTCCACGTCCGTTACGTTTGCGAAGGCCGGACTCAACAAAAGAAGTATCAGACTTAGGCTGTTGATCAGTCGAAACATGTCAATTTTGAAAACTGATGAGTTTATTGACAACTAAGAGAGGAAATTAGAAAGCAATCATCCTCCCACCAACATAATGATTAGTGCTGTAATCAGGGCAATCAACAGGGTACGCAATCCACTCCATAACCAGAAACGGTCACTGATCGACCCCAAAAATATACCCAGAAGGAACACGACGAGAAAGGCAACCGCAATGGATAGCTCCAGGGGCCCAAGCCACAGGGATATACCCGCCTCATCAAGCCACAGGGGTGTAATGATAATCATCGCCATGATGAATGGGGCCAGGCCATTCACCAGGGCAATCAGAACCGGAACCAGCCTGGCCGCCTGACCATGGGCCGATTCATACAAGTCCCCAACCAGGGCATGTTCCAGTTCCTTTAATTCCTTTTGCCGTTCGGCCGACTCACTCACATAGGCGCTGGCGATACCACTGGCCCCCAGGGCAATTGCCGCACCCAGGCAGGCACTAATCGCCACGCCCGTCTCTACGCCCCCTCCCGAAAAAAAACCCATGTTCAGGCCCAGCATGGTGAGGGCGCCATCAAAACCATTGGTGACAAAGTAACGTCTCGCGATACCGTG
>JANTGN010000218.1 GCA_024762895.1 Thiotrichales bacterium | reverse complement strand
CTCTGCTATCAGATTCCCGCCCTGATCCGCGAGGGCACGGGCATCGTCGTCTCCCCGCTGATCGCCCTGATGCAGGACCAGGTCGATGCCCTGCGGCAACTGGATATCCGCGCCGCCTTCCTGAACTCCAGCCTTGATGCCACCACTCGAAGGCAGACGGAACAGGCCCTGCTCGATGGTGAGCTGGACCTTTTATATGTCGCCCCGGAGCGCCTGCTGACCGATTCCATGCTGGGCCTGTTGTCACGCAGCCGAATCGCCCTGTTTGCCATCGACGAGGCGCACTGCGTGTCGCAATGGGGGCATGACTTTCGCAGGGATTATCAGCAGCTCTCCATCCTGCATGAACGCTTCCCGGACATCCCCCGCCTGGCGCTGACGGCCACCGCCGACCAGCGCACCCGCCAGGAGATCATCGACCAGCTGCAGTTACAGGGGGCGAAGCAGTACGTCAACAGCTTTGACCGCCCGAACATCCGCTACACCATCAGCGATAGCGGCGAGGGGCGGGAACGCCTGTGGCAGTTTATTCGTAATGAACACCCCGAGGACGCCGGTATCGTCTACTGCCTGTCCCGCGACAAGGTGGAGAAGACCGCCGCCTGGCTGAACAAAAAGGGACGCACCGCCCTGCCCTATCATGCGGGACTGGACAGCGCGACCCGGCAGGCACACCAGACCCGTTTTCTACGCGAGGAAGGCATTATCATCGTCGCCACCATCGCCTTTGGCATGGGTATCGACAAGCCCGATGTGCGTTTTGTGGCCCACCTGAACCTGCCCAGGAGTATCGAGGCCTATTACCAGGAGACGGGGCGTGCCGGTCGTGACGGCCTACCGGCCAATGTCTGGATGGCCTATGGCCTGAACGATGTCATCACCCTGCGGCGCATGACCAGCGAATCCGAGGCGGCCGATCAGTTCAAGCGTGTGGCCAACCAGAAGCTCGAGGCCATGCTGGGGCTATGTGAGCTCACCAGTTGCCGGCGCCAGTCCCTGCTGGCCTATTTCGATGAACACCAGTCCGAGCCCTGCGGCAACTGCGACAACTGCCTTGAGCCGCCCGAGACCTGGGATGGTGTGGAAGCCGCGCAAAAGGCCCTTTCCTGCGTCTATCGCACCGGGCAGCGCTTTGGTGTGAACTACGTGATCGATGTGCTGATGGGCAAGGATGACGAGCGCATCAAACGCTTTGGTCACGACCAGATCAATACCTTCGGTATAGGCAAGGACCTCAGTCATCACGAGTGGCGCAGCCTGTTTCGGCAACTGATCGCTCAGGGCTACCTGGATACCGACACCGAGGGCCATGGCTCGATCCGCCTGACCGAGCAATGTCGTCCCCTGCTGCGAGGCGAGATTCCCCTGCCCCTGCGCAAGATGACCACGCCCGTGAAGACGGCGAAGACCCGCTCCGGCAAAACGGCCAACGACCTGCGTTCCTTTGAACAGCCCCTGTTCGAGGCGCTGCGTGAACAACGCAAGACTCTGGCGGAAGAACAGGGTGTGCCGCCTTATGTCATCTTCCACGACAGTACCCTGCTGGAGATGACGCGACAACGGCCGGACACCCTGGACAAAATGGCCCACATCAGCGGCGTTGGCGAACGCAAGCTGGCCCAGTACGGCCGAGCCTTTCTGGATGTCATTCAGGCACACCCGGTAGCCGAACTGCTCGATAACAACCTGAGCGACACGGTGAACGAGACCCTGAATCTCTATAGCCATGGCGAGGCCATCGAGTCCATAGCGAAGACCCGAGGCCTGACCACTAACACCATTTATAGCCATCTGGCCACGGCGATTGAGACTGGCCTGCTATCGGCGGAAAAGGTATTGCTGCTGGATGAGGCCCAGTACCGGGAGATACGCAATTGCCTGGAACTGCATGAGGGCGAAGTCGGCCTGAAGCCCGTTTACGAGGCCCTGGATCAGCAGTACGACTATGGCATTCTCAAGTGCGTGCAGGCGAGTATCGGCCTGGGTCTGAACTAACCCTACTGCCTTGCCTGACAGATACCTCAGGGCATCAGCCAGATCTCTACACGTCGGTTCTTGAATTGCCCCGCCTTGTCCTCGTTTCCGGCCAGTAGCATGGCCTCGCCATAACCGCGTACCCGCACCGGTGCCAGGCCGTTTTTCAACAGTACTTCCGAAACAATGTCGGCGCGACTGACCGAGAGTTCGATACTATAGATGGGCATAACCTCCATACCATCCGAGAAACCGAAGAGCATCAGCTTGCGTCCTGCACCTGGCCCGGCCATGTAGTCCACCAGACGATCTATGTCTTTTTGAGCCTTGTTGTCCAGCTTGATACTGCCCTTCTGGAACCGGATATTAATCGACAGGCGTTCTGCTCCCTTGATCATGTCACGCATCTCTTCCGGGTAGACGCCAGGATCCTCGACCGCATAGGACTTGATGGCCTGGTCCACGAAGCCCACCTTTCCAACAATGGGCTGGGCATTGAGCGACTGGGCAAATTTGATAAATTGCGTCGCATAGGGATTCTCATGGTATACGGGGAGATAAAGATACAGGCGTCGCGAAAGGGCATAATCCTCGGTGGCCACGGAAAAACCATTGGGCTTAATTCCAACACCACCATCCGAGACCAACAGGGCCTTGGAGTCCCGGATATAAGGCAGGCCTACGAATCCGATACCATTTTTATCCCTTGAGACGTCATCAGAGAGATCGGCATTCGACTCATAACGCCTGGCACTGGATACCAGTGGTTTCTTTTTACCCAGCACCAGGGATTTGAAGGTGTCATAGGTACCAGACTGGTTATCACGGGCATAGACCTGGATCCTTCCCTTGAGTCCGGGATCGACCTGGGACCACTGGGTGGTCTCGCCGTTAAACATACGCTTTATGGTCTGCTTGTCGAGCTGCCCGATCGGGTTGTCGGGATGGACAATCACTGCGATGCCATCCAGCGCCACGACGGTTTCACCCTGTATTGAACGCAGCTGGGCCGAGGCCATCATATTGACCTCCTTATCCTTGATGGGACGGGAAGACATGCCGATGTCGGCCTTTCTGGCCTGCAGGTCCTTAAAGGCGGTACCCGAACCATGGGCATGGATTTCTACCGCCATGGGGCGCCCTAATCTATCGATGCCGTGAATCAGCATCTCCTGGGGTTGCGTAATCTCCGTGCGTATATCCCTGTAACCTGAATCTGACAACCAGGCCTTGACCAATTCGGGGCCCAGTTCCGCGCCCACGGTATTGGACCCATGCAGACGTAGAATAATATTCTCTACGGCATGAACCGGGAATGAAACCCACAAAAGCAACAGGCCAAGTAAGATCCAGGATGACTTAGGCGATGACTTCATCAAGATAAACTCCGAAGCAATGTTTTAGTTAATTAGAATATTATGGTTATCTAAGGCAATCTTACCGATCTGGACCCTTCTGTCCATATCACTTTCGTACAATCATTCCTGGCATCTTATTGCCTGAGGATAAACTCATCCGATCAAACGACTTTTTTCAAGAAAGTACGCCGTCGGTCATATCCGCATGCTAGGCTCTCGTTTACTCCATAACTGTCCATAATCTTCCCGCGATGATGACCAGACCCAGTGTTATAAACATGATCGGCAGACTGATTGCCACGCCCTCGGTGAGTAGCAGCCTGCCCAGGCTCGACATGGGCAACTGGGCGGTCATCGAGTGGCTGGCTGAGGTCCTGGAGAATGAGGACTTTGATGTTGAGATTCAGCCGATCTCGGACCAGCCCCGCAAGGCCAACCTGATCGCCACCCTGGGTAGAGGTTCTGACGGGCTGGTGCTCTCCGGTCATACCGACACGGTGCCCTATGACGAGGGTCGCTGGAATTCCGATCCGTTTTCTCTGGAAGAACGCGACAACCGACTCTATGGCCTGGGCACCTCGGACATGAAGAGTTTTCTGGCCCTGGCCATCGAGGCGGCCCGTGGCATCAATCAGAAGGAGATGAAACACCCGCTGATCATCCTGGCTACCGCCGATGAAGAGACCAGTATGAGTGGTGCCAAGGCCCTGGTCGCTGAAGACAGGCGGCTGGGACGCTATGCCGTGATCGGCGAACCCACCGGTCTGCGCCCGGTCCGCCAGCACAAGGGCATCATGATGGAGGCCATACGGCTCACGGGGCAGTCCGGGCACTCAAGTAATCCGGCCTACGGCAATAACGCCATGGAAGGGATGGCCGATCTCATCCAGGACCTCAGGGCCTATCGTACGGAATTGCAGGCCCGCTATCAGAACAATGCCTTTGAACTGCCAGTGCCCACGCTCAACCTGGGGCATAT
>JANTGN010000217.1 GCA_024762895.1 Thiotrichales bacterium | reverse complement strand
TGGCTTCGGCCAGGCCTAAGACGACAACATTGTCGTCTCGTCTCAGGTAACGACAGTTATTGGCGAATTCCCTGACCATGGCAGTGATGCTCAACTGGGGTACCAGGGCACACCAGTCCTCAAGCTCAGACAGGTCATGAGTCACAGAGGCCGCAGGCGTGGGTGTTGCGGTCTCGGCCTGTCGGGTTTCAGGCGCCCCGCTTTCTTTGACTGCGGAGGCCTTGCTTGCCGAGGTTGATTCCGATGCGGCCGTTGGCACTGTCCTGTTCAAATCCTGACCATCAGTGGCAGGGGTAAATGCCAACATGCGGAGTAACACCATCTCAAAGGCATCACGCATATCCGGGGCAACGGGCAGATCCCTGCGGCCCTGCAGGGCAATCTGGTAGTAAAGCTGCAGATCTTCAGGATGCACGGCCCGCGCTATCTCTGTTAAACGTTGCTGTTCCTCTGCTGACAGGTCCAGGGCATCGGGCACCTTCTGCATCAGGGCAATATGATGCAACAGGGTAATGAGTTCGGATAAGACATCCTGAAAATCCGGCGCCTGCTCTGCAAGCCTGGAGATTTCTGACATCACGCCATGGGCATCCTGCCTGATCAGGCCTTCAATCAGGAGATAGATATGCTCCTGGGAGACGCTGCCGAGCATTTCCCGCACCTCGGCATCGCGCACATCGCCACCGGCATAGGCGATGGCCTGGTCCAGTAGACTCAGGGCATCACGCATACTGCCATCGGCGGATTTTGCCAGCTGGCCCAGTGCAGCAACATCGTAGGACAACCCTTCCTGGTCCAGGATATGTTGCAAATGCTCCACGATCATCTGGGGAGACATGCGCTTGAGGTTGAACTGCAGGCAACGCGACAGGACGGTCACGGGTAACTTCTGCGGATCCGTGGTCGCGAGCAGGAATTTCACATGAGGGGGCGGTTCTTCCAGGGTCTTAAGCAGGGCATTAAAACTATGCCCGGACAGCATGTGGACCTCATCGATGAGATAGACCTTGAAGCGACCTCGTGTAGGGGCATACTGGACGTTATCCAGCAGTTCTCGAGTATCCTCGACCTTGGTGCGTGAGGCCGCATCGACCTCGATGAGGTCGACAAAACGACCTTCATCAATTGCCTTGCAGGCTTCACATTCGCCACAGGGTGTGGCCGTCACACCCGTCTCGCAGTTCAGGCATTTCGCAAAGATACGGGCAATGGTCGTTTTTCCTACCCCACGCGTTCCCGTGAACAGATAGGCATGGTGCAGACGATCTTCTTTCAGGGCATTAACCAGTGCACGCTGAACATGAGGCTGGCCGACCAGTTCCGTGAAATTTCGGGGCCGCCATTTCCTGGCGAGGACCTGATAGCTCATGAGAAGAGCCTCGAAGAATATTTGTTAACTGTATGATTATACAATATATTTACTTTTATTGGTGGCGACCCACACCAGCCACACCCCGGCACCCGAGTCCACTACTACCGTTGCTCCCTTCCGGGCCTGGCGGGGTTTGTAGCTTTTCGTCGCGGGGGAACCGATGCAGGCCACCATTAACGCGCAGGCATAATAGCTTGAGCTCACCGGGCGAGGCAAGCCAATCGTCCTGAAAGCTCCTAAGACTCATTAGATAATCACCCTGTCAGTATTCCAGTTGCATCACGGCACCATCTTTTGACACCTTCATCTTGCTCAGAAACGACATGCCCAAGAGTGGTGTGTCTGGCTTGTCCCCCTCTACGACGACACCTTTGATAAAACGCAACTCGATCGTACCCAGGGTCACACGATCAAAGGTCACGGCATAGGCAGGCCAGACACTGGAAGCCGTATTCACCTGTATCGGCCTTCCCACGCGCTGATAATCTATCCCGATCCGTTTGGCATCCCTGGCAGAGATGGCAACCTTGCTGGCCCCGGTATCGATCATGAATTCAACTGGCATCCCGTTGATGCTACCGGCCTTGATGTAATGACCGTTGCTAGAGCGATAGATATCAACCCGTTTTTTTTCCGGTTGTGCATAGGGCCCACCAATACGTGTATTCAGGGTGTAGGCTCGCTCAACGCCGTCAACCCTGAGTATCGCCCGCTCGCTATTCATTCGAACCCCAACTACACCTTCTTCGGTAGTATCACCCTCGGCAATCACTCGACGCTGGCCGTCTATATTAACTATCACCTTACCCGTGAACAGGGCGATGACTTCGATCTTCTCAACGGCCTGGGCCGATGAAACCAACGAGGCCAGCAATAGCAGCAGGAATAAACGCATAGTCGCGGTGAGTTTTACCAATTTACCAGGCATCCGAAGCTCCTTTTCTCCCTTCTTCCTATAACCAGTGACCGACCCCATAGATGGTCACATGCATGACGGCCAGGGCATAAAATCCGGCTACGACATCGTCCATGACGATACCGATACCATTATGGATTCGGTTATCAAAATAATGCGCAGGCCAGGGTTTGATGACATCAAAGAACCGGAACAGGAAGAAACCCAGCAGATACCAGTACCATTCGGTCGGCACCGCAATCATGGTAACGAAGTACCCGACAAACTCATCCCAGACGATACCACGATGGTCGTGCACCCCCAGCATTTCTGAAGAACGGCCACAGATCCAGAAACCAATCACCAGGGCGAACAGGGTGACGGCCAGATACCCGGGTAATGACAGGTACTCAGCCATTAGCCAGGCAAAGGGAATGGCTGCCAGAGTACCGGTGGTGCCAGGCGCCACGGGGGAAAGTCCGGAACCCATGCCAAAGGCCAGAAAATGAAAGGGGTTGGTAAAGACGACACGCGCAGGCGGTTGTTTAAGTGGTCGCATTATGGGGTTCCGAAGTGATCGTATCCTGTCCGGGTCACCTTAACGGGTTCTCCAGCGCTATTAAAGAGTGTCATACCCGGTTCACTGACAATAGTACCGATCTGCGTGAGCCGAATATCCAGGTCATGGGCCAGGATATCGAGTGCCTCCTGATGATGGGGCGGTATCGTGAAGGCCAGTTCATAGTCATCACCCAGGACTAAAGGCGACAATGGGTTTTCGCTCTCATCGACCCAGCGCGCAACCGGTTTGGAATAAGGCAAATTGACCAGATCGATCTCGGCACCAACATCACTGGCTTCGAGTATATGCCCCAGATCGGCCATCAGGCCATCAGAGATATCGATGCAGGAACTTGCCAGCCCCCTGAGATTCAGGCCCAGTTCTATGCGCGGTGTGGGCTTGTGCAGACGCAGGATCAGATCCTGATAGTCGTCAGCACCCAGGCTGACATTCCCCTGTAACGCGGACAAGGCCAGCCCGGCATCACCGATCGTTCCGCTCACATAGATCTGATCACCCGGCCTGGCACCACTACGTAAGAGCGCCTGCTGTTCTGGTACCCAGCCCATGGCCTGTACGGTAATACTCAGAGCCCCCCGGGTGGTATCGCCACCGACCAGGCCGACATGATGTCGCTCGGCCAGCCCATGAAAGCCTCGACTGAAACCTTCAAGCCAGACCTCATCCACCGCGGGCAGACTGATGGCCAGGGTCACCCACTTGGGTGTCGCGCCCATGGCCGCCAGATCACTGAGGTTAACGGCTAATGACTTGTAGCCTATGAACTCAGGTGGAATTTCTTCGGGAAAGTGAACATTCTCGATCAGGGTGTCGGCGGTGACGACCAACTGCTGGCCTTCAGGGACCGAAAGCAGGGCTGCATCATCCCCTATTCCCAGCACGACGTCAGGGGCATCGACATCACGACTAAAAAAACGCTGGATAATATCGAATTCGGAAGGCATGCCTGCTGATCAGGTCTTGCTGGTTTCCAGTTTACGCAGGTCCTGCACGGCCTTGTCGAGAACACCATTTACGAAACGATGCGACTGATCCGCACCAAATTTCTTGGCGAGTTCTATGGCCTCGTTGATCACGACCCGATACGGAATATCGGGGCGCCGTATCAATTCATAGGCGGATACGCGAAGGATCGCACGCTCAACCGGATCCACTTCATTCATGGCACGTTCCATAAAGGGAGACAGGGCCGTATCCAGCTTGTCGACTTCGCGTGGAATCTTTGTGAGTAGTTCCCTGAAATATTCTATGTCGGCACGACTCACATCCTGGGTCGTGAGGAACTGGTCAACTACATCCTGAACATCCTGACCCGTCATCTGCCACTGATAGAGCGCCTGCATGGCAAGACGCCTGGACTGACGACGTTGGTGTATCTGTCGTCTTTGATCTTGTTCCGACACCCTTTAGACCAGTTGCTTCAGAACGGACACCATCTCGACGGCACCCAGGGCTGCCTCGGC
>JANTGN010000216.1 GCA_024762895.1 Thiotrichales bacterium | reverse complement strand
GCATAATAGAGGTATATGGAGGTGGCTGGTGTACCTTTAGTGACCCGGATCGTTTTTATTCATTCAGGCGTGATGGTGCAACAGGCCGTATGGCCAGTCTTATCTGGATTTCGGGAGATTAATTTATGAGTCAATGGTTCATGTTAAGCCTGACAGGCAAGGACCAGGCGGGCATTGCGGCCAGAGTGACCTCGGTTCTGTTTGAATCAGGATGTCATCTGGGTGAGGCATCCATGATGCGCCTGGGTAGTTCATTCAGCATGATGCTGATGGTACGCAGCGAACTCAGTCGGGATGAATTGTTCGATGCCTTACGTTCCACAGCAGAGGCACTGGATCTTCATGTGCACCTGGATCCCATTGAGGGAGGGCTGCACCAACACCAGGTTCCCGATGTGCGTATCACGGTGAATGGCGCCGATCGTGCCGGCATCGTTGCTCAGGTTACCTCACGCCTGGCCGAGGCCGGGTTAAATATCCTCGACCTGGAATCGGATGTCGGTGGTACCGAAGCGGAGCCGATCTATATCATGGTGATTGAGGGCCTGGCGACCCAGGGGCTGGAATCGATAGAGGCCTTGCAGCAGGAGCTTGGGCAACAGTCTATCGATGTGCGTATCGAGCCCATACAGACCTACCTGGGCTGATTGATCGATGTCTGTTATGGAAATACTGGTTTATCCAGATGAACAGCTGAAGCTTGAAAGTCAGCCAGTTGAAGAGTTCGGGCAGCAATTTCAGGATTTTATTGATCGACTGGAGCAGACACGGCTGGCCGGGCCCGGTGCGGTCGGTATCGCTGCTCCTCAGGTCGGGCAACCGATCCGTGCCGTCATAGTTGATGTCTCCAGGATGAAGCGCCCGGTGGCCAATCATGGCCATCTGGTTTTGGTGAATCCTGAAATCACGGAATGGGAGGGTTATGAGACGGGCCGTGAGGGCTGTCTCTCGGTACCGGATTATACCGGCAACGTCATCAGGGCAAGGCAAATTGTGTTACAGGCCCAGGACCGCCATGGCAAAATCCATCGTTATGAGATGGAAGGATTTGAGGCCCGCGCGGTACAGCATGAGATCGATCACCTGGATGGTCTGCTATTTATCGATCGTGTGGTGAGTCGTCGCAGTGACATCTTTCAGCGTAAGAACTATAAGTAGTTTAATCAGGAGTGAAACCTTAACAGTATGCGCTTAGCCATGGTCATCGCCGCTGGATTTTTAACCGGAGCCATCATCGCGGGCGGACTCATTTATTTCCAGAGTCTGGACGAGAGGACCTTGCCATTGATATCGGACGGACCTAAAGAAACGGTATCGAATGGTGGTCCCAGCCGGATTGAAAATTTCCTGAAGGCACCCATTAACCGCCCGGTGGCGATTGATGTAACCTTGCATCACAGGGAAGAAATCAGCGCCCTGTTGAACAAAATAGCCAAAATGCCGCGGGAACCAAATACCCCGACCATAGCCCTCGTCCTCCATGGTGAAGAAATCCAGTTCTTCACACGTAGGGTATATGATCAGCATAAGGACCTGGTGGACCTTGCCGGTCAGCTTGTAGCCAGCCAGGCCATAGAGGTCAAGGTTTGTCGTACTCGTATGGGTATGATGGGGATACAGGAACAGGATCTGCCGGCCTATGTTGAAACGGTCCCTTTTGGGCCGGATGAGGTTCTAAGGCTGGATGGCCGAGGATACAAGGTCTACACGGCCTTTTAAACGTGAAGAACACTTATAGCTGTAGTTGGCTGGAGAATGGGGCGGAAGAACTCTACGATAAGCTGGATTCCAGGCGATCCTGTCATTAAAAAACCCCTGGCATCCCCTTGTTTTTCTCTGGTTTGCGCCTATTTCTATAGTCATTAAGAATCTTCGGATATAGGAACACACATGCGACTGGATAAATTAACGACTAAGTTTCAGATGGCCCTGCAGGATGCCCAATCCCTGGCGGTAGGGCACGATAATCAATTCATAGAGCCGATTCATCTGATGATTGCCCTGCTGGATCAGGAAGGGGGAACCATACGCCCCATGCTGACCAAGGTTGGGGTGAATGTGAATATGTTGCGCTCCCAGCTGGGTGAGCAGCTGGATCAGCTACCCCAGGTTCAGGGTGGGGAGGGCGAGGTGCATCTCTCCAACGACCTGGGCAGGTTGTTCAACCTGACAGATAAGCTATCTCAGGATCGTCAGGACCAATATATATCCTCCGAATTATTTGTACTGGCGGCCGCGGAAGATAAAGGGGCATTGGGCGAGCTGTTGCGTTCCTCCGGTGTCACCAAATCGGTACTGGAGCAGGCCATCGATACCCTGCGGGGTGGTCAGAATGTCGATGATCCCAATGCCGAGGATCAGCGTCAGGCCCTGGAAAAGTACACCATAGACCTGACCGAACGGGCGGAACAGGGCAAGCTCGATCCTGTGATTGGTCGTGATGATGAAATCCGTCGTGCGATACAGGTACTGCAGCGTCGTACCAAGAACAACCCGGTGCTCATCGGTGAGCCCGGTGTGGGAAAGACAGCCCTGATCGAGGGTATGGCCCAGCGCATTGTGAATGGCGAGGTACCTGAGGGCCTGCGTGATAAGCGGGTCCTGTCTCTGGACCTTGGCGCCCTGCTCGCTGGGGCCAAGTATCGAGGTGAGTTTGAAGAGCGACTCAAGGCCGTATTGAATGATATTGCCAAGTCCGAGGGCAGGGTGATCCTGTTCATCGACGAGATCCATACCATGGTCGGTGCGGGTAAGGCCGAGGGTGCCATGGATGCCGGTAATATGTTGAAACCTGCACTCGCACGTGGTGAGCTGCATTGCATTGGAGCCACTACCCTGGATGAGTATCGCCAGTACATTGAAAAAGATGCCGCGCTGGAAAGGCGTTTTCAGAAGGTACTGGTCGATGAACCCAGTGTTGAAGACACCATCGCCATACTGCGTGGGCTAAAGGAACGGTACGAGGTGCATCATGGGGTGGATATCACCGACCCTGCGATTGTATCTGCCGCTACGCTGTCCCATCGCTATATCACCGACCGGCAGTTGCCGGACAAGGCCATCGACCTGATCGACGAGGCCGCCTCACGGATACGTATGGAGATCGATTCCAAGCCGGAGGAAATGGATCGTCTGGAGCGGCGTCTGATCCAGCTCAAGATCGAACGTGAGGCCCTGAAAAAGGAATCGGATGAGGCCTCGCTTAAACGTCTGGAGACCCTCGAGGGTGAGATCGAGAGCCTGGAACGAGAATATTCTGATCTGGAAGAGATCTGGAAATCAGAAAAGGCGGCCCTCCAGGGCACCACACATATCAAGGAGCAACTGGAACAGGCTCGCATTGAACTGGAGACCGCTCGTCGTGCGGGTGATCTGGCACGTATGTCAGAGCTGCAATATGGATCGATCCCAGAGCTTGAGAAACAGCTGGATATGGCCTCACAGGCCGAGATGCAGGAAACCCAGTTGCTGAGGAACAACGTTACGGAAGAAGAGATTGCCGAAGTGGTCTCACGCTGGACCGGGATACCCGTTTCCAAGATGCTGGAAGGCGAAAGGGAGAAGCTACTGCGCATGGAAGAGGCCCTGGGCCAACGTGTCATCGGTCAGGAAGAGGCGGTCAAGGCCGTATCGAATGCCATTCGACGCTCCCGTGCGGGACTCTCAGATCCTAATCGGCCCAATGGTTCATTCCTGTTCCTTGGGCCCACCGGTGTGGGTAAGACAGAACTGACCAAGGCCCTGGCATCCTTCCTGTTTGATACAGACGAGGCGATGGTCCGCATCGATATGTCCGAGTTCATGGAAAAACATTCCGTGGCCAGGCTGATCGGTGCCCCTCCGGGTTACGTGGGTTATGAAGAGGGTGGCTATCTCACCGAGGCCGTGCGTCGGAAACCTTATTCTGTGATTTTGCTCGATGAGGTCGAAAAGGCCCATGCCGATGTCTTTAATGTGCTGCTGCAGGTCCTGGATGACGGACGTCTGACCGATGGGCAGGGGCGTACCGTAGATTTCCGTAACACCGTGATCGTGATGACCTCAAACCTCGGTTCGCATCTCATCCAGGAGATGGCCCATACCGGAGATTATGAGGCCATGAAGACCGCGGTCATGGAAGTTGTCGGAACACACTTCAGGCCTGAGTTCATCAATCGCGTGGATGAGACGGTGGTCTTTCATCCTCTGGCACAGGAACAGATCCGTAAAATTGCCGAGATTCAGTTGTCGCATTTGCGCAGCCGTCTGGAAGAACGTGATATGAAACTGGACATCACGAGTGAAGCGCTGGATCGGATCGGTGAGGCCGGGTTTGATCCGGTCTATGGGGCGCG
>JANTGN010000215.1 GCA_024762895.1 Thiotrichales bacterium | reverse complement strand
TCAGTTGCTAGAAGCGTACAAGGCAATCAGGCCCTATGGTGATAAAGAGCATAAACGAGTGATTGATCAACGTGCAGGATCAATTAGTCCACAGAAGATCTATGGCACCCCTGTGGGAAAGATGTTTTTTGAAGGAGCACCACGTCTTTTGAAAAGTCCCGCCAGTATTATTCCCATGCGGAAAAACAGTGATGCCCGTATCGTTGTCGAGGCCTATCCTTCTGTGATTGCACGACGATTTATCGGACGACGCCCTTACAAGAATGATACGCCAGCAAAACAGACTCGGGCACTAAGGGCGGCACGGATTAATTTGCTCGCTGCCTTACAGTCATCCTCATTCAAAGAGGTGTACGGTTTTGAGCTGTTGCTACCAGCAGAACTTGTAAAGGTCTGTAGTGAAGACGCGACCGGCGACAGGCTGGATGCCATCCTGTGCTGTATACAGGCAAGCTGGGCCTGGATACGTCGTGAGCAGGGCTATGGCGTACCTGCCGAGGTTGATGTGGCAGAAGGCTGGATCCCCGATCCTTTATTTTCGGTTACGGACGTCCGCTGATCACCATCGTGTAGAGACGCCTTTAATAGAGGAACTAGTGAGGGCCAGATGTTGTCCAGAATTTGAGGCTGCCCCCTGGCGTTTGGGTGCAGTCCATCATCCTGCATGAGTTCGGGATATTCTGCGACATTGGCCAGCAGGTGTCGAACGAGTGGACTGCTGGTATCGGAGGCCAGGGATTCATAGACCTGGCTAAAACGATCGATATACACTTTTCCGTAATTGGGCGGCAGGCGAACACCGGCTAGTAATACCCTGGCCTGATGACGCTGACTGAGTAGCACCATCTGGCGCAGACTGTGTTGCATTTCACTCAGGGGAATGCCGCGCAGGCCATCATTGCCTCCGAGGCTGATGATGACCACCTCTGGTTGATATTGCTCCAGGGCCTGGGGTAGCCGGTTCAGCGCGGTACGTGTTGTATCACCACTGACACTGGCGTTGATGACCCGGTAACCCAGTTGCTTCTGGTTCAGGCGATCCTGAAGCAGCATGGGCCAGCTTTGCGCGATATCCATGCCATAACCGGCGCTGAGGCTATCGCCAATCACCAGTATATTGGGTTGCTTCGCCTGGGCGTTACAAACGGAAAGCGCAACAATTACAAAGATGAACATTCGGGATAGTGTAAGCATGCAAACAACACCGGTTATTGAAGTGCATCATCTCACCAAGCAGGTCAGCAGCACAGAGGGTGGACTCACGATACTCGATGATATCAGTTTCCAGATCGAAGCGGGTTCTTCGCTGGCCGTCGTTGGTGCCTCGGGTTCCGGCAAGTCCACTTTGCTGGGCTTGCTGGCGGGACTGGATGTTCCCAGTAAGGGCCGCGTGTTGCTTGATGGTGTCGACCTAAGCACCCTGGACGAGGATGGACGTGCCCAACAAAGGGCGGGACGCGTGGGTTTTGTTTTCCAGTCTTTTCAATTGTTGCCAAGTCTGACTGCGCTGGAAAATGTGATGCTGCCCCTGGAACTGGCCGGAAACAGTGACCCCAAAGAGGCGGCACTGAAGGTGCTTGAGCGCGTGGGGTTATCAGGCCGATTAAGACATTACCCGTCACAGCTCTCAGGCGGGGAACAACAACGTTGTGCGATTGCACGGGCCTTTGCCATCGAGCCACGTATCCTGTTTGCCGATGAACCTACAGGTAATCTGGATCAACGCACAGGGACTCGTGTGATTGAATTACTCCTGCAGATGAACCAGGGCCTCAATACCACCCTGGTTCTGGTGACCCATGATCCGGCATTGGCCGAGCGCTGTGATGCGCAACTGGAGCTGGATGCCGGCTGCATCGTTAGTCATCGGGGGCCCGTGTTGATGGCGCATGAGGCCAGGCGTGAGTAATTTCCAGATACTCAGATACTCTTTCACCCTGTTGCGCCGCGACTGGCGCGCAGGGGAGCTACGGCTGCTGGCCTTGGCACTGATCATTGCAGTCACCAGTGTGACCTCGGTGGGGTTCTTTACCAATCGCATTGAGCGTGGCATGGAATTGCAGGCCGCCGAGTTACTCGCCGGTGACCTGGTGATTTCCTCGTCCAAACCCATCACCCCGGCCTACAGGTCCGATGCTCGAGCCCTGGGGCTAGAGGCGGTTGAGACTCTGGCATTTCGCAGTATGGCCGTAGCAGGTGATTATCTGCAGCTCGTCGAGGTCAAGGCGGTGTCTCCTGGCTATCCTCTGCGAGGCACTATAAGAATTGCAGACTCCATGCTGGGTCTCGATGGACCCACAGGCGATATCCCTGGCCCCGGGGTTGCCTGGGTTGATCAGCGGGTGTTGCAGGCCTTTCAGCTGGAGGTGGGTGATCAGTTAGATCTGGGTAAGCTGTCTTTGACGATTGAGCATGTTCTGACCTATGAGCCGGATCGTGGCGGTGACTTTTTTAATGTCGGGCCACGGGTCCTGATTAACAGGAGTGATGTCGATGCAACCGGATTACTCGGTCTGGGCAGCCGTGCGGAATATCGACTCCTGCTGGCAGGCGATGAAGACGGCGTGGCCGCATTACGGCAGAGTCTCGAGGGGCGTTTGAGTCCTGATGAAAAGGTCCTGGGTATCAGGGAAGGGAGACCGGAAGTCAGGATGGCCCTGGAGCGGGCCGGTAGTTTCCTGGGGCTGGCCGCCCTGGTCAGTGTCTTGCTGGCCGGCGTAGCGATTGCGATGACGGCCAGGCGGCATGCTCAAAGGCATTTTGATACCAGTGCCATTATGCGCTGCCTGGGTGCACAGCAGGATACGATACTCAAGCTCTATCTGCTTGAGTTGTTGTGGCTTGCACTGCTGGGAGGAGTGGTCGGCAGCCTGCTCGGTGTTGTGGGGCAGGAGGCGTTGGCCCGGGTCATGGACCAACTGCTGCTGGCGACTTTGCCTGCGCCATCATGGGAGCCTGCCGTCATTGGCTTGTTGACCGGTCTGATCGCCATGATGGGTTTTGCCGTACCCCCGATCATTGGGCTGGTTCAGGTGCCGCCGCTGAGGGTGTTACGCCGGGACATGGCGCCACGGCCGCTGAGTAAAGGTCTGCTCTATGGCACCGCCGCCGCGGCTATGGTGTTATTGGTGGCCTGGCAGGTACGCGATACCCAGCTGCTGACCTATGTGGTGGGTGGCTCAGTGCTTACCTCGGTACTGCTGGTGTTTGCAGCCTGGTCACTGGTGTGGTTGCTTGGACCACTGCGGTCACGGGGCGGTGTGTCATGGCGGTTTGGGCTGGCCAATATAGTCCGTTATCGCTATGACTCGATAGCCCAGGTGGTCTCCCTGGGTCTGGGAATCCTGGTGCTCCTGTTATTGACCCTGGTGCGTACCGATCTTTTATCCAACTGGAAGGCGAGTCTGCCGGAAGACGCGCCGAATCATTTTCTGATCAATATCCAGTCTGACCAGGTTGAAGGGGTTAATACACGGCTGGCCGATATGACGCAACAGGCATTGCAACTGTATCCCATGGTCCGAGCTCGACTGGTGGCGGTTAATGATCGACCGGTAAGCGCCAGTGACTATGATAACCCCCGGTCACAACGTCTGGTAACGCGTGAATTCAACCTCTCCTGGAGTGCAGCGATGCAGGCCGATAATCGAACGGTAGCGGGACGTTGGTGGACGCAGGAAGAACAGGACCAGCCGGTGCTATCCATTGAACAGTCAATGGCACAGGCCCTGGGGTTGGCCATGGGGGATGTGATGACCTTTAATATCAATGGAAGTCCCCTGTCACTCAGGATTAGTCATGTCCGTACCGTGCAGTGGGATTCTTTCAATGTGAATTTCTTCACCCTGTCACCACCGGGGGTGCTGGACCGTTTCCCGGCAAGCTGGATTACGAGCGTGCATATTCCTGGTCAGAAAAGGATGGAGCTGGCGGGCCTGATTCGTGACTATCCCAATGTGACGGTTATTGATGTTGATGCCCTGATGAGCCAGGTGCGCGCTATCATGGACCGTGTGAACACCGCGGTTGAATTCGTATTCCTATTTACCCTGCTGGCCGGGGTCGTAGTTTTGTATGCCGTGATCCAGACCCAGCAGGATGCTCGTCGACAACATCATGCGTTGTTGCGTACCCTGGGTGCCAGCCGGCGACAGATCATGCGTGGCCTGGTCAGTGAGTTTATAGTGCTGGGAGGGCTGTCCGGATTACTGGCGGCAATTGCCGCTACGGCCCTGCACTGGGTATTGGCGGAATATGTCTTTCAGTTAAGCTTTACTTTCAATCCCTGGGTTGGGCTCATCGGCATCCTGTCAGGCTCCCTGGGTGTAGCGCTGTTTGGAAGTCT
>JANTGN010000214.1 GCA_024762895.1 Thiotrichales bacterium | reverse complement strand
GCTCAGGCAGTTCACACGCGATGATGCCAAGAAACGCCTGCAGGCCATGGGGGCCAAGGTCAGTGGCTCGGTCTCGAAAAAAACCACTGCCGTGATTGCCGGAGAGAAGGCGGGTTCCAAACTGGCCAAGGCAGAATCACTGAGGGTACCCGTTATGAACGAGGATCAGTTGGGAAAATTGCTGGCAACGGGCCAACTACCTTTTTAATGGCATCTGATCAGGGTCAATCAACGCCTGACGATTTAGTGTTAGTTTATAATTTAAGAACAAACCCATAAGGTAGAGAATCATGGACCTCGAGAAAATCAGACAGGATCTACAGGCTCGGCAGCAGGCCCTGCAGGCGCGACTGGAACGCATTACCGATGAGGTGCGTTCGCCTCTGGAGGCCGACTCGGAAGAGCAGGTCGTGGTTCGTGAAAACCAGGAGGTCATCGACGACCTGGGAAACATCGCACGTCAGGAATTGCGCAGGGTGACCAGTGCCCTGGTTCGAATGGATGCCGGTGAATATGGTATCTGTATCGACTGTGGTGCCGAGATCCCTGATGCCCGTCTGGAGGCCAACCCCTTTGCAGAACGTTGTGTGGAATGTGAAGAACGCCACGAACAGGGTGGGCGCTAAGCTGATCCAGCTTTTTTTACCTTCATCCGAATGTTTTGATCAGGCACGTTCACTGCCTGTGTATGTCCCACCTGGCCTTGGTTCTTAGGGTTGTAAAAGAAAAACTCTTTAAACCAACTATTTCCTGAATGATTAGCTGATCACATCACTCTGTATGGATCACAGGGTCATGGGCAATTGTGACCGACTTGGCGGTATGGTGTGTGGAGAACTCGCTAGTATGTGCGTTCAGGTCGGAAGATAACCGGTCGGGAAATCATACTAGGAGGTTGCGATGTCTTTTATGGATATCTTTATGATCAGTTCCAGCCCGGCCCTGTCGGCAGTGTTCTGGTTCGTCTTACTCACCATTGTTCTTTATATTGCCAGGGTGCATGCGCACCGAGCGATACTTTCTCTCAGCCGGGTCCTGCATAACGCCATGCGCCTGACGGCATACTCGGTCATGACCGCCGAGCAAAAGATCAGGCAACGCAATACCGAGGTCCTGCTGGCCCAGGGGAGAGAGGCGGCGGAGCGTATCATCGAGCGTGAGTTCGAGCGTGTCGATAACACGGTTAAGCGCGACCTGGCGGAATATCCTGCCCTGCATCGTCATCTAAGTGAGCAGATCACGAGGATCGACGAGGATTACCAGCAAAGCATCGAGGTGCCACCCACACCACCTGGTTGGGTGAAGGCGGTAGAGGCCGTTGCCAAGATCCCTGCGGCCAAAGGTGATCCTATGGTGGGTAACGTGCTGGAGGATATCCATCAGTCGCTGGTCAAGACCAGCAACAAGGCTACCGATGAATATCGCAGGGCCAGTCACAAGCGCCATCAGTTATTGAACCGTATGATGCCGCAATGGCGCAGGTTGCAGCAGTTGCTGGGCCAGGTGGATAAAAACATCAATAGTCTGCTCAAGCGCTCAAAGGTCATCGATCGCCATATGGGGGAATATGAGGGGATTATTCAGCAGACGGATACCGCTGTGCGTATGCTGTCTTCCTCGGCCATGACTCAGTTCTTCATTGCCTCTCTGGTGCTGGCCATTGCCATTGGTGGCGCCATAATAAACTTCCATCTCATCGCCAGGCCGCTGTCCGAGATGGTGGGTGGCACCAGTCAGATTATGGGCTTTAAGATTAACAATATTGCGGCCATGGTGATCATCCTCGTGGAACTGGCCATGGGGTTGTTCCTGATGGAGGCCCTGCGAATTACTCGCCTGTTCCCGGTGATCGGAGCGCTTAGCGACAAGATGCGTGTGCGCATGGCCTGGGTGTTCTTCGGCATCTTGCTGTTCCTGGCCAGTATCGAGGCCGGGCTGGCATTTATGCGCGAGATCCTGATGGAAGAGGATGCGGCCACCCGTGCCATGCTACGTGGCGACGGCAGTTCGGTCGAGATGGTCCAGAGTTCCTATCTATGGATCACCACGGCGGCGCAGATGGGTATGGGTTTTGTCCTTCCCTTTGCCCTGATGTTCGTAGCCATTCCCCTGGAGACCTTTGTGCATTCCTCGCGCACCGTGCTGGGGATGATCGCGGAGGCCCTGCTGCAGATCCTGGCCTGGTCGTTACGCTTGCTTGGGAACCTGTTCAATTATCTGGGTATTGCCCTGGTGAATATCTATGACCTGCTGATCTTTGCCCCCCTGTCGGTGGAGCGTCTGATCAAGGCACGTCAGCGTGAACCCGTCGCGGATGAAGAACCGCCCAAGGCCCTGGAGTCCAGTGAGGTGATCTTATGAAACGCAGGATACTGATGGTCTTAGCCCTGCTGGGCATGTTGGGTCTGAATGGTTGTACCGAGACGCAGCCTACATCGCGGGGCGTTTATATGTTGATGGATACCTCGGGTACCTATACCCAGGAACTGGAACAGGCCCAGCGCGTTATCAATTTTATTCTCGCAAACCTGCAACCGGGTGATTCCTTTGCCGTGGCCAGGGTCGATACGGGGAGCTTTAGCGAAAAGGATATCGTTGCCAAGGTGACCTTCGATGACCGGCCCAGTAAGACCAACCAGCAAAAGCGCATCTTTCGTGACCAGATCGACCAGTTCATCAAGTCCGTGAAGCCCAGTGCCCATACCGATATTACCGGCGGTATGCTGCAGGCCTCGGAATGGTTGAATGAGGCGGGCACGGGGCACAATACCGTGCTGATCTATTCCGATCTCAAGGAAGACCTGAAAGAAGGTTATGTTCGCGATATCCCCTTACAGGTGGATGGCTTCTCCGTCGTAGCACTGAACGTGACCAAACTGCGTAGTGATAATGTTGATCCACGCGAATATCTTAATCGTCTGATGACCTGGCAGGACAAGGTGGAATCCGGTGGCGGGCAGTGGCAGGTGGTGAATGATATGGATCGGCTGGAATCGGTATTGACCCTATAAAAAGATTTTAATCCAAGGATTGAGGCCGCCTGATTGGCGGCTTTTTTTATATCTGTGAATAAACAGGCTGCTCTATGGAGTTATTTGTAACCCTGCTTGTGTGCAGCGAGTGGGTATCGCCCAGGCCAGGTAATGGGAGCTATTGATTGAGTTGCGATGAGTATTGAATTTCTGTTCATTCTTAACTAATTTTATTAGACCTAATCAGAGATCAGGCTTCGGAGGTTAAGCTATGAAATTACTCACCAAAGTCGCAGTCATTACTTCCATTGTGGGGGCTGCAGCCATGTCCATTCCCTCAGCCTATGCCTGGGGTCCATGGGACCGGGATCGTTATTACGGGCCCGGTTATGGTTATGGTTATGGCCCTTATGATCGGCGTTATTACCATCGTGGCAGGGGCGACGGATGGGGTGATAGCTATGCCGATCTATGGGACGACATGATGGGCGATATGGATATGGATTTTGAAGTGAACTTCAGGACCAGAGGTAGTGGCTGGGGGCGTGGTCGAGGAAGAGGTTATGGAGATTACTATGGAGATTACTACGATACCTATCGCCATGGTTATGGCTACAGGCCTTATTACGCGCCTTATTATCGACCCTATGCGCCGGTTTATCCGGTTCAACCAGTTAAGCCGGATTCTGATGTAAGTAAAGAAAATTAATTCTTGGTAGACATGCTTTGATAAATTAAATGAAAGCCGCGATGTTCGCGGCTTTCATTTTTGTTGTAGCTGAAATTTAAACGATACTATAAATATAATTCTTTAGGCTGATCACATTAAAAGTATTTGCGCGATATTCGATAAGGGGCCTTCATTTCCACTGGTGTCATAGGCAGTTACAGACAGGTAGAAGGTTCCTGCATAAAGTCCGCTGATCTGAAATACATCATTTGGGCCACTGACAAGTTCATAGGCTGGCAATAAGCTGTCACTTGAGGTTCCAGCGTAGATTCGATATCCACTGAGTTCAGAGTTCGATAGGAAAATGTTATTCCCATTGACGTCATGGGCAACAATAGAAAAGTGATAGGTGTTTGCTGCCACAAGATCAGTGTTGTAGCTGACACTTGATCCAACATCAAGTGTTGTTTGTAGTGTCAGTGTGTCTCGTGAATTTCCTATATAAATTGAATATCCCACTATTTCGTCAAATAGCGGGTTTTCAGGAACTGCTGGAAGAGCTTCAATAACATCGATGCTTATACCAGGAAGCGCAGCCGTTGCTTGACCATCAGAAACAGAGATCATGATGTTCTCGTACAGGCCAATATCAGTAACTGTGGGTGTACCGTAGACTGCTCCAGTTACTGTATCGAAATTTGCCCATTGCGGCAGGTTGCTGATT
>JANTGN010000213.1 GCA_024762895.1 Thiotrichales bacterium | reverse complement strand
GTAAAGGCGTTATACAGGGAGATCACTACCGGCATATCCGCACCGCCGATGGGCAGGGTCATCATGACACCAAAGACCAGGGCCAGGATGAAGAAGCCAGCCAGTACCTGTGGATCAAAGCTGTTACCACTGGTGGCGATATAGATACCACCGGCAAGGGTGATCAGGAACAACAGGCCATTGGCAAACTGCAGGCCGGGGAAGCGCAGGGTCTTTTTGATTAGCCCCTGTAGCTTGGCAAAGGCAATCAACGAACCGGAGAAGGCCACGGTACCGATGAAGGCACCGGCCACGGCCATGGCCTGAACCTCCTTGCTCAGTTCGAAACCCTCATGGGTTACCAGTCGAACCAGCTCCAGTGCCGCAATGGCTGCCGCAGCGCCACCACCCATACCGTTATACAACGCGATCATCTGCGGCATATCGGTCATGGCCACTTTCTTGCCGGAATACCAGGCCAGGGCAGAACTGGAGACAATGGCAACAAGCATCCAGCCAAAGTTATGTAGCCCGGGGACCAGGAAGGTCACCAGGGTGGCCATCACCATACCGACACCGGCCCAGATTATTCCCGAGCGCGCGGTCTTGGGTGATGACATCCGCTTGAGGCCCAGGATAAACAGAACGGCCGCCACAAAATAAGTGCCTTCGATCAGATAGGAGAGCATTTACTTGTCCTCCTTACTGGACTTGAACATCTCAAGCATGCGTTCGGTCACGACATAACCACCGACGGCATTACCTGCTGCCAGGAAGACTGCCACAAAACCAATGGTCAGTTCCAGAAGACCCTCGGCGTGCCCCATGGTCACCATGGCGCCTACGACCACGATGCCGTGGATAAAGTTAGAGCCGGACATCAGCGGCGTATGCAGGATGACGGGTACCTTGGAGATCACCTCGTTGCCGGTGAAGGCCGCGAGCATGAAAATATAGATTGCTGCCAGACCTTCAATCATGACTGACCTCCTTCAACTAAAGTGCGTGTGGGCTCATGTTTGATCTCACCTTCGTGGGTGAGGGCACTATCAGCGATGACCTCATCATCCCAGTTCATCGAGAAATTACCTTCCTCATCGAACATCAGGCTGAGGAAGTTGAGCAGGTTCTTGGAATACATCTCGCTGGCATGGAACGGCGTCTGACTGGGCACGTTCAGTGGAGCGTGAATACAGACATCATGTTTGACGATGGTCTTGCCGGGCTCGGTCAGTTCGCAGTTACCACCAGACTCTGCGGCCAGATCGATCAGGACGGCACCGTGCTTCATCATCTTAATGGTGCTTTCCGGAATGATCTTGGGGGCAGGGCGGCCGGGAACAGAGGCCGTAGTAATCAGGACATCCGCCTTGGCCATATAACCAGCCAGCTCATCCTGTTGTTGCTTTTTCTCTTCGTCGGTCAGTTCGCGGGCATAACCCCCTTCACCCTCGGCCTTGATCTCCAGATCAATAAACTTGGCACCCAGTGACTCGACCTGCTCCTTGGTTGCCGAACGGACATCATAGCCCTCGACCATAGCCCCCAGACGCTTGGCGGTAGCGATGGCCTGCAGACCGGCCACACCGGCACCGATGACCAGAACCTTCGCCGGGCGGATAGTACCCGCAGCCGTGGTCAGCATGGGAAAGAAACGCGAGGAAAGGTCAGCACCCATGATGGCGGCCTTGTAACCGGCAACGGCCGCCTGTGAGGACAACACATCCATGGCCTGGGCACGTGAAATACGGGGAATCAGTTCCATGGAGAAGCTGGTGATCTTCTTGTCCCGCATCAGCGCTACACGCTCAGGATACTTATAGGCCTGCAGGGTGCCGATCACGATGGCACCTTCTTTCATATTTTTGATTTCATCCTCGGTCGGAGGCTGAACCTTAAGGATAATGTCGGCATCCTTGTACAGGGTCTTGCTGTCGGCTACAAACTTTGCGTCCTCACCAAACTCATCATCGAGCATGTGGGCAGAGCAACCCGCACCCTTTTCGAGTACGACCTCAAGACCCATCTTGGTATATCGGCTCGCGACATTGGGGTCGATCGCGACTCGGCGCTCGCCCTCTGCTATTTCAATCGGAACGGCCACTTTCATTGGCATCACTGTTCTCCTGAGCCCATTTCTGGGAGACAAAACTGCAGAATCCTGACTGGTTCAGGGATTCCGGGATATCAAAAGACCGCGCATTTTAGCGAATTCCGTGCACGGATTGAACCTAATAACCACGCTAGATGAACACCGTTTATAGTTTTGAGCATTAGATTCGAGGTTTTTGAGCATTTTTAGTTAGCTTATTATTCCGATCCGGGCCTTACCCCTGCTATTAAGAACGATCATCGAACCTCAGCCGTCGGGGGTCACGCCAGGGGATTGGTGTTATTCTCACAACAAATGGCATGGACAGGTAACCACATGACCTTCGGCTCAACGGGCAGATATTACAAACCCGCCATCACCCTGGTCGCGCTGCTGCTTTTAACACTCGCCTTTACCGGACTGATCGACAAGACCGGCCAGGAAGTGACCGAAGCCGCCTTTAAACGGGCCTTGCTCACCTTTGGTGTGGCGCGCGGCCTGAATGGTGCCATTTCCGTGGCCCAGGGCACGGAGATATCCATTTCACCTGGCGGGCTGGGGCTCAACCTGACGCCCGGTGAAATTCTCGACCCGGTGAATGACCTGATCGAACGTTTTTCCTGGGTCATGCTCATGAGCAGTACCTCGCTGGGCATACAACAGATCTTCATCACTATCAGCTCATCCCTGGCTGCGACTTTACTGGTCTCGATTGCCGTGCTACTCGCACTGTTCCTGCTATGGAGGCCGTCATCATCAGGGCCAGGGGTGCAGGGTTTTGTCTTTAAACTGGCACTCATGCTTTTGATACTGCGCTTCGCCGTTCCCGTCGGGGCCATCGGTAGTGAGTGGGTCTATAACTATTTCCTTTCCGATCAGTATCAGCTGTCCACCGCATTGCTGGAAGACACCAGCTCAGAAATCACCAGCCTCAACAGGACCAGCCAGCCATCAGGTTCCTCGATGGAAGAACCCGGGCTCATAGACCGCGCTTCACGCTGGCTGGATTCAGCCAGCGAAAGCCTGGAGATCGAGGCCCGAATGGAGCGTTATAAAGAGACGGCCACACAGGCCAGCGAACATGCCATCAATCTGATTGTGGTGTTTGTGATCCAGACCATCATCCTGCCCCTGGTCTTTCTCTGGCTAATGGTCCGGTTTTTACGCAAGGTCTGGGATTAAACGTGCGGCACCGTTAGTTAGGCAACGCGTAACAATCGGGTGTTCTTATCCTCTTCCAGCAACCGAGCCACCGCCGTATCCAGTTTTTGCAGCACCTGCTTCATATCATCCTGCCCATTGTAATGTAGCAGGCACTGACGAAGATCGAGGTTTAACAGCTTGCCCATGGGGGTGCGCAGGGTCGCAGACTGAATACCCGAGTGGATGCGATTACAGATAATCTCTGATTCCTGAGGACTGGCCCAGGCCACGAAAAGAACCTTATCTTCTGACCATCGAGCCACCCAGTGCGCTACCGGGGCGTTGCCACGAATAGTATTCAGCAGATGCTCCTGGCAATACTGCGCCGTACTGGGGCCCTCGCTCTGTTTCAGGTAATCAAGATTGCTCAACAGCATGACCCCGATGGACAGGGGTTCCTGGGTAAAGCGGGAACGCTCTATTTCCTCATTCAGGCGACGCTCACACCAGCCCCGGTTAAAGACGGCTCCGAGATACTCCTCCATGCTAGCCGCTTTCAGGAGGCGCTCCTGTCGCAGGACCGATCGAATCAGGATCTGGATATTGCCCAGCAACCGGCCTATTTCATCACTGTAGTAACTCGGTAGTTCGGGATCTTTACCGGTCAGATGATAGGCCTCCACGGCGCGGACCAGCACCTGCAGGGGATGAATGAGAATAACCACTAGTAAGATGGCAAACACCAGGGCCAGGATAGATGCCCAGAGCAGGGTGGTGCCTGAGGGGACCAGGTATTCAGGAATCCTGTCAGCCTGTAACTGCAGTAACGTCATCGTTATGGGTATCATGAAGGTGATCACGAGCACCAAGAGCAATTTGTTCTGCAATCGCCTAAAGGGCAGACTACTACTTAACCAGATAGAGGGTTTGAGGACGGGCATGCGCGAATCATACCGTATCCATTACAAGGCTGTCTTCGCATGAAGACACGTCCCAACATCGCCGTTAGTGCCTGTCTACTGGGGGAAAAGGTCCGGTATGATGGCACGCATAAAAAGACGGATTCGGTCTTGGCCCTGGCATCCGACTTTAACCTGGTCAAACTCTGCCCCGAGGTAGCCATCGGCCTGGGCATTCCTCGTCCTACCATTGG
>JANTGN010000212.1 GCA_024762895.1 Thiotrichales bacterium | reverse complement strand
TAAGGCTGACAATTGCTGTGACAATAAATAACCAGCAGATAATGTCTGCTATGTAAAATGCATTTCTTGTTAGTTTAGATTGGCTCATTTAATTGTATACATAACAGTGACTTAGACAGAATCTGTATTTTCAGGTATTAGGCAGATTCTGCCTAATTCATTTTGAAACTTTGCCTTTTTCATACCATACTTTACCTCAGGTACAAGGACCGTTACCCCTGAATCTTTCACATTGGACAGTGAATATGCTGAATGATCCTGTTGCCCGCTTCTGGGATAATTACATCGAAAAAACAAGGTCTTACAAAGTACCAGAGAGGTCAATTCGCTGGTATGTAATTCGTGTCGAGGCCTATATTGAGTACCATGCAAATCTGCGCCTGGCCCGGCACTCGGCCGCCGAGGTGACGAAATACCTTCAGGAATTAGGCAGAAAACAGGACATGGCGGACTGGCAGTTCTGTCAGGTGGTTGATGCACTTCGAATCCTTTTTTGCGACCTGCTTGTGGCACAGTGGGCTTCCTCGTTTCCCTGGGGTGACTGGATGGATGCAGCAAAGGCATTGCCTGAGGACCATGCCAGCATAGCGCGTGATGTCCAACCCGTGCCTCAGATCATATCAGCTGATAACGGAGAATCAAGTGATCATGGGACACAGAAAAAGGAAGGTGTCTCCGCTGAGCAGTCCTTCCCTCAGCACTTTGATGCCATGAAGGCCCAGATTCGTGTTCGTCATTATTCAATACGCACGGAACAGTCTTATTCGGCCTGGCTGGCGCGATTTATAGCTTTTCATAAGCTGCGGGATCCCCTTACCCTGGATCAAAAAGCCGTGTCAGAATTTTTAGAACACCTGGTCGTACGCAGGGGTGTTTCCTCCAGTACCCAGAGTCAGGCCCTGAATGCCCTGATATTTTTTTACCGGCATGTACTGAATCAGCCTGATATCGATATCGGTAATTTTACTCGCTCCCGCAAACCGCGACGTTTACCGGTCGTATTGAGCCAGGGGGAAATCAGGGATTTATTTACGGGTTTTGAAAACAGGACCCAGTTACTCATGGCCCAGTTGCTTTATGGCTGCGGCTTGCGTCTGATGGAGTGTATTCGTTTGCGGGTATTCGATATTGATTTTGCCTATCGACAAATACAGATACGTAATGCAAAGGGTAATAAGGATCGCGTTGTACCCCTTCCCAACAATCTCGTTGATGAATTACGCAATCAGGTTCACCGTGTAGCAACTCTGAACCAGGAAGACATGGCAGCAGGATATGGTGAGGTCTATCTACCGGCTGCACTGGCGAGCAAATATCCTAATGCCGCCAAAGAACTGGGCTGGCAATATCTGTTTCCATCATCTCGCCTCTCCGCTGACCCGAGGTCCGGAAAAATAAGGCGACATCATGTCCATGAGAATGGTTTGCAGAAGCAACTGAAGAAGTCCGCGAAAAAGGCTGGTATTGTGAAAAAGATTAATTGCCATGCCCTGCGCCATTCATTCGCCACGCATCTACTGGAAAACGGTTACGACATACGCACCGTTCAGGAGTTGCTGGGCCATGCCGATGTTTCGACCACGATGATCTATACCCATGTGTTGAACCGGCCGGGTGTGACGGTCAGAAGTCCCTTTGATGATTTGCCCAACGATAAAAAGGGATGAATGCATCGTTGATGCGTTATTCAGATAAATGCCCTTCGGACTTGAAACATGCTATAGTGCGCACCATCTTTAACACGGCACACATCGGTCTGTGCCCCTTCGCGGTCTCTCCTTTCGTTTAGTCCTCGAATTTATTAATCGTTTACCCCTGGACCGTTTCGGACGAATAGCTCTGAGCAGGCGGCAAGCATACCTTCAAGGTAACCTTATAATATGTCATTTAATACCCTCGGCCTGTCGGCCGGATTACTTCGTGCTGTGTCTGAACAGGGCTATAGCGAACCCACACCCATTCAGAAACAGGCGATTCCCGTGGTGCTGAAAGGTGGGGACCTTCTGGCCGGCGCACAGACCGGTACCGGCAAGACGGCGGGTTTTACCCTGCCCATGCTGCAACGCCTGAGTGAATCGAACGGAGATAAAAAGCAACGCGTGGTCCGTGCCCTGGTGTTGACCCCTACACGTGAACTTGCAGCACAGGTCGCCGAAAGCGTGAGCAATTATTCCCGCTACCTGCCACTGAACTCGGCCGTTATCTTCGGTGGCGTGAGCATTAACCCTCAGATCAAGGCCCTGCGTCAGGGCGTGGATATCCTGGTTGCGACCCCTGGCCGCCTGCTGGATCATGTCAGTCAGAAGACGATTGATCTGTCACAGGTCGAGATCCTGGTCCTGGATGAGGCCGATCGCATGCTGGACATGGGCTTTATTCGAGATATCCGTAAGGTACTCGCCCTGCTCCCCAGGCAGCGCCAGAACCTGTTGTTCTCTGCGACCTTCTCGGATGAGATCAAGAGACTGTCCGATGGCCTGCTGAATGAACCGGCCCTCATCGAGGTGGCGCGTCGCAACACGGCCTCCGAGCGGGTGGCCCAGGTGGTGCATCCGGTGGACCGTGCGCGTAAACGTGAATTGTTATCCTTTTTGATCGGCTCCGAGAACTGGCAGCAGGTGCTGGTGTTTACCCGTACCAAGCATGGCGCCAACCGCCTGGCCACGCAACTGGAAAAGGATGGCATTACCGCAGCGGCCATTCATGGCAACAAGAGTCAGGGTGCCCGTACCCGGGCCCTGGCTGATTTCAAGTCCGGCAAGGTGCGCGTGCTGGTGGCGACCGATATCGCGGCCCGAGGCCTGGACATCGATCAGTTGCCGCATGTGGTTAACTTCGAATTACCGAACGTACCTGAAGACTACGTGCATCGTATTGGCCGTACCGGTCGTGCCGGCAACGAGGGCGAGGCCCTTTCTCTGGTCTGTATCGATGAGCATAAACATCTTCGGGATATCGAGAAGTTGCTGAAGCGTGAGATCCCCAGGAAGGTGATTGAGGGCTTTGAACCCGACCCCCGCATCAAGGCCGAGCCGATTAACCAGGGCCGTGGCAGGAAACCGTCTAACGGTAATCGTGGTGGACGCGGGTCTTCGTCAAAGCCGCGCCAGGGTAACGGCAGGCCACAACACAAGGCCAACGGCAACCGGAACCATCGTTCCGGGCGTGCTGCTTAGTTCTCTCGGTGATTAAGCTAAAGAAGGGCGGAGATATCCAATATCTCCGCCCTTCTTATTTGAGCCTTATTAATGCCTATTCGTGGGCGATGGGCTTATCCGTAAACAGGTAGTCCTGGAGTTCCTTGTCAAAGGCAGGGTCCTGCCGACGTATCCATTCCAGCACCATGGCCGCATGTTCTTTTTCTTCATCCCGGTTATGGGCGAGAATGGCCCTGAGCTCATTGTCCTTACAGGCATCGACACGCTGGTTATACCAGTCGACGGCCTCCAGTTCTTCCATCAGTGAAACGATGGCGCGATGCATGTCGCGGGTCTCATCGGACAATTCTTCGAGCGCTTCGTGGTAGCCTTCGTTTGCCATTTTTTTCTTCTCCTTTTATGTCAAAGTAATTTCTTAATATTCATTCTATCCCTGATTAGCCCCATTAGTTCTAATTTAAATCAATCATTCTTAACAAGAACTATAGCCTTGCTAGCAATGAAGGGTGAATACAGGGACTATTGATAAAATACTTTGAATTCTTCACTGGGTTCTCTTTCGGAATAGATATACAACGAAATACCATTGGGGTCGAGTATGGCAAAGCCTCGGTCGCCCCAGGGGTGATCTTCCAGCGGAGCCACCGCCTCAAACCCGGCGGTAATCAGTCGTTCATACTCTTTATCCACATCATCCACGGTTAAGTTGTAGATCCGTCCGGCTCCACTCACGAGCTGATGCTCCGGCGCCTGGGGCGACATGAACTGCAGGCTGATGCCGGGATCACCAGATTCCAGATTGACGTACCAGCCACAATCGAAGGTCACTTTGGCAGCAAAATGTTTGATGTAGAAATCTCGACTTTCTTCCACCTTGTCGGTAGTGAATGCCGTGGAGAGGGAGCGTATATCCATCGTTGCCTCCAGGAAGACCCGAGTGCCTGTTATGGCTACTGAGTATAGGAAAAATGATGGGACTGGGTTAGGAGTTGTGCTTCCGCTCCATGCTCATCCAGACCAGCAGGCCGGGAATGCCGGTGAGTAATTCACGCACGCGTTTGACCATGGCCATGGCCAGTGACGGACCAGGACCAATGCCAAGCAGGCTACCAACGAGCATGAGCGCCCCCTCGGTCACGCCGAGCGCACCAGGGATGGCAAAGCCGATACTGCGCGCGGCATAGGCAACGCTTTCCAGGATAATGGCATCGACCCAGCT
>JANTGN010000211.1 GCA_024762895.1 Thiotrichales bacterium | reverse complement strand
CAGCGGTTGCCCCCAGAGGTCATGTTCATCGGAATGGGTAATCTGGACGTCCACAAAATCACCAGGCTTAAGCACCTCTGAAGATGGCAGATAGACCAGTCCATCGATCTCCGGGGCATCGCCAGGTCCACGCGCAATCACGCCCTCGTCATCAACTTCATCGACCAGCACCTGCAATCTCTGCCCTACCTTCTCGGAAAGACGCTCGGCACTGATCTCAGCCTGGACCGCCATAAACTGATCCAGACGATCCTGTTTTACTTCCTCAGGCACTTCTCCAGGGAGCGTATTCGCGGGCGCTCCTTCGACTGGGGAATAGGCAAAACAGCCGACACGATCCAGACGCGCCTCACGAATAAAATCCAGCAGTTCTTCAAAATCGGCCTCAGTCTCACCCGGAAAACCCACAATGAAGGTACTACGCAGGGTGATATCGGGACAGATGCTTCTCCAGTTATTAATACGCGTAAGTACCTTCTCGGTGGCCGCAGGTCTTTTCATCAGCTTCAGTATGCGTTCACTACCATGCTGCAATGGGATATCGAGATATGGCAGGATCTTACCTTCGGCCATCAGGGGGATCAGACTATCGACATGGGGATAGGGATAGACATAGTGCAACCTTACCCAGGCATCGAACTCCCCCAGGGCCTCCGCCAGTTGCTGAATATGCGTTTTCAGGGGCCGCCCCTGCCAGAAGCCGGTCTGGTATTTGACATCGACACCATAGGCACTGGTGTCCTGTGAGACGACCAGGAGCTCCCTGACCCCGGCATTGACCAGGTTCTCGGCCTCCTGCATCACCTCGCCAATCGGACGAGATACGAGGTCACCACGCAGATGCGGAATAATGCAGAAGGAGCAGCGGTGATTACAGCCCTCGGAGATTTTGAGATAGGCATAATGTCTGGGCGTCAGTTTCAGGCCCTGAGGCGGCACCAGGCTAGCCCAGGGATCATGAGGCGCCGGCAGGTGCTCATGAATCGCTCCCATAACCTCTTCATAGGCATGAGGGCCAGTTACCGACAAGACCTGAGGGTACCTGGATAACACCTTATCCGAATCTGCCCCCAGGCACCCCGTCACGATCACCCTGCCGTTCTCATCCAGGGCCTCGCCGATGGCCAGTAAGGACTCCTCAACGGCCGCATCGATGAAACCGCAGGTATTCACCACCACAAGATCGGCATCCTCATAACTTGAGGACATCCCATAACCCTCGGCCCTGAGCTGAGTGAGTATTCGCTCCGAATCAACCAGGGCCTTGGGACACCCTAAACTGACAAAACCAATAGTCGAGGACTGCTCCTGCATGAAGGCCACCTAACATAAATTCTTAAAGTTGTGCAAGCCAAAAAAAGGGCTTTTATGCACAGTGTTTGTGCATTATGGCTTATAACCGGGGAAAATTAGAAATTTCTAATAAATAAAATCAGGCAGCCTGCTTAACGGACTAAAAATCAATAACTTACATCACTGGTTACTTTTTAACCAGTTTAACAAAAATGCAATAAATAAGCCCCTTTTAAGCGTTCATCTCCATTTCATCCACAAACTTATCCACAGCATCTGTGGACAATCATCTACAGGCCAGCAATAGCAACAAACAGAGAAAGCAATACTCGAAACTGGATCACAAATCGAGTCACCGGAACATGCCAGAAACACACCATAATCTCTCCCGCCAGTCCTCAAAACGAAACGAGCCCCCTGTGACAGGAGGCTCGTTTCTATCTATCGGGTTTTCGCTCGGGGCAGAATCAATGAACCCTATGAGATTTATTTGAAATGGTGTATCCAGCCGATATTAAAGGTATCCACGCGATAATCCACACCATTTTCCTCACCATCCATCAGTCGTAACCATTCAAAATTGATCGAATCCCTGGGGTAACCGTAAAACTCGAATCCAATACCGTAGGCAAAGGCATCCAGGTCTTCTGCACTACCATCGATACTGACACGACTGGTGGTATAACCACCGATGCCATGCACGAAGAGACGATCATTGCTAATCGGAACCCCGGCCTTCAGCAGGCCAGTTGCATAGCCGTTGAGATTGAAGTCCAGTGGACCCAGGTCGGTATTCACCGTCTGAGAATTCCCCGTACCCAGACGTCCCTCAATAGCGAAATACTTATTTAACTGGTATCCACCACGCAGACCAGCTTGCCCCATGCTGTTGGTGTTATAGCCTTCGGAATCGAAAATATACTTACCGATATCCGCCCCCAGATAAAAATCACCGGCACTGGCGGTACCCGCCACGGCTACGAAACAGAGTGAAGATACAAATTTTGTCAGTTTATTCATTGTGTCCAATCCCTAGTTGGAGTCTTAAGCCATGAGATTAGACTTAAAAATTAACAGAGTCAACGACTTGGCATAAACTCATGACAAAAAACAACAACTAGCCCACATTTATTCACTGATTTTACTAATAAATAGCCCACTGCGGACCAGTTAAATCTTTTCTGCAGAGCCGATACTGACCGTGGATACAGGTCATATGGATAGAAATCAGGCTGTTCAAGAAAGGCTGATTGCGGTGACCAATGGCCCAATCGCAAAGGGGCCAGGTATTCCCTTGCAAAGAAGACTTGCCGTCATGCCCGGTTCAGCGTATTATCCCACTCCTTTTTAGCGCTGGAACTTTTGAGGCCGTTTCCATGAAAGCCGGAATTCATCCCAATTATCATACAGTCAAGGTCACCTGTAGCTGTGGCAACAGCTTTGAGACCCGCTCTACCTATGAAAAGGACGAAATGTCACTGGACGTATGTTCCGAGTGCCATCCTTTCTATACCGGTAAGCAGAAGATCCTTGATACCGCTGGACAGGTGGACAAGTTCCGCCGTCGCTACGGCAAAAAGTAATACATGCCGACAGCTGTTCTGCTCAAAAGGGCGCTCTTCACGAGCGCCCTTTTTCTTTTATGGATTTCTATACCGGCATGGCCCTGTGAAGCGGACCATATTGACGAAACAGCAATGGTGGCCTGGGTTTATGATGGCGACACCCTGCGCCTTAAGGATGGAAGAAAGCTTCGCCTGATCGGGGTCAATGCACCGGAGATGCCAAAGGAGCCGTCGGATGCGGCACCTCTTGCTCGAGCCGCCACCCGGTATCTCACAGGTCTCATCGAGGCCTCCGATAAAACCATCCATATTCGATATGATCTTGGGCTTAAGGATCGGTATGGGCGCATTCTGGCACATATATTCACCACCAATGATCGCAACATTTCCGCCGAGATGATTGAACGGGGATTTGGCGCTGCCATTACCGTCCCCCCCAATAGCTGGGCTGCGGACTGTTATTACCAGGCCGAGCTTAAGGCCAGGGATCAGCAGCGCGGCATCTGGAAGGAGGCGCTCCTCGGCCCCACAAAAAGTACCCGGCTACCCCGTGATAGCGAAGGTTTTCAAATAGTGACCGGGGATGTGGTGCGTATCGGAAAAAGCAATCGGGCCACCTGGATCAATCTTGCTGGCGATGTAGCGCTACGCATTGATCATTCAGATAAACAATATTTTCCCAATCAGCAATTTACGTCTCTGCTGGGCAGGAAAGTCGAGGCTCGGGGCTGGATCTATCGGCATAAGGGGCAACTTCGCATGAGAATACGGCATCCTCGATCCCTGTCGATACTTAAGTAAGGCATCGGAATAATGCCCCATAAAAATTAAATGCCCGGGTAAAATAAAAAAACCTCTTCACAATAAAACAAATTTTCACCACCAGGCTTCGACGCATGAATTCTAAAAACGGTAGAATCACATGAAATAGAACGCCCCCTGCAAACCAACGATCACCCGAGGGTGTATGCCGGGAAAAAGAATCCAGATAACTGAATGGGCCCCATTGGCCACAGGTAACTATCCATGAGTGAACAGTTAAAAGTAGACGCCCTCAAATATCATGAACAGGGGCGTCCCGGTAAGATTGCTATCGAGATCACCAAGCCCACGATGACACAGCGTGATCTTTCCCTGGCCTACACCCCTGGCGTGGCGGAACCGGTACGCAGGATTGCGGAATCACCCGAAGACGCCTATCGCTACACCGCCAAGGGAAACCTGGTCGCGGTGATTACGGATGGCACCGCGGTTCTGGGCCTGGGTAATGTTGGTGCCCTGGCAGGCAAACCGGTTATGGAGGGCAAGGGCGTCCTGTTCAAACGATTTGCCGATGTCGATGTCTTTGACATCGAAGTGGATGCCTCTGACCCGGATGATTTTATCGAGACCGTGGCGCGTATTGCCGGTGGGTTTGGCGGCATCAACCTAGAAGACATCGCGGCACCACGCTGTTTTGAAATAGAACAACGCCTTCAGGACAGGTTGAATATCCCCGTATTTCATGATGACCAGCACGGCACCGCTATCAT
>JANTGN010000210.1 GCA_024762895.1 Thiotrichales bacterium | reverse complement strand
CCCCAGGCCATGGACCTGAATAAACAGGGCCAGGTCGCCAAACGTCGGCATACGCCGGTCATGCTGGTGATCACCAGTGACAGCTGCCCCTACTGCCAGAAGCTCGAGGAAGAGGTTTTGCGCCCCATGCTGATCGGCGGCGAATATGATGACAGGTTACAGCTGCAGGTCCTGAATCAGGACCTGCATGACTATCGGGTAGATTTTGATGGCAAGAAACGCAGTCCCGCTGTGATCGCCGCTCGCTACGAGGTGCAGCTGGTGCCCACCGTGTTACTCCTGGGACCCGATGGGGAAGAACTGGCCGAGCGCCTGATCGGCATCAATGTCGTGGATTTTTACTGGGCCTATCTGGAAATGGCGATCGAAGAAGCCAGCAGAAAACTTCGAGAATCCGGTTCCTGATTTAAATACTTTTCAGGAATTTCCTGACCTCTGCAACATGTCTACGACTGACCTCCAGCTGGGGTCCGATATCTTTAAGCACCACCAGATGTCCCCCTTCCGGTAATTTTTCCATGCCTATCACCTTATCCCTGGCCACCAGGGCATTACGATGAATCCGCATAAACTGCTCGACAAATTCCTCTTCCAGAGACTTCAAAGACTCCTCAATTAGCACCTCACCCTCATCGAAACGTACCGTGACGTATTTCTGGTCAGCCTGAAAGTACAGCACGTCCTCCAGGGGTATAAGCTTCAGATTCCCGCGTATACGGGCACAGATATGACTACGACAGCCATTCGATGCCTCCTGAACCGCCTGATTCTGAGCCGTCGTCAATTTCTTTGCCTTTTCCAGTGCCTGTTCCAGCCGTTCCTGTTTAACCGGCTTGAGTAGATAATCAATGGCCTGGGCATCAAAGGCCTCCAGGGCATGCTCTCCATAGGCTGTGATAAAGATGATCGCTGGGGCCTTTTCAGATTCAGCCAGATGCCTGGCCACCTCCAGGCCATCCATACCCGGCATACGTATGTCCAGCAGGAGGATATCGGGGCCTTCCTTTTCTACGACCTTCAGGGCCTCAAGGCCATTGCCTGCCTCACAACACACCTCATAGCCCGGTATCTCGGCCACGAGCTGGATCAGGCGCTCCCTGGCCAGCGGTTCATCATCGACGACCAGAAGTCTCATGCCTCGTCCTGCTCCAGTGGTATACACATCATGATCTCATAGGCCTGATCCAGTTCCTTCGTTTCCAGGCGCGCGGCCTGACCATAACTCAGGGCCAGTCGCTGCCGAATATTATCCTGGGCCATGTGATTCCCCTTTCTCAGCCTGACCTCTTCGTTACAGGGGTTTCGGACCCGGATACAGACCTGGTTACCCTCTTTCCAGACCGCGATACCGATCTCGCCGCCCTCAATACTGGGCTCTATACCATGATAGACAGCGTTTTCAACCAGGGGCTGAAGACTCAGGCAGGGTACGGCCATGTTGAGATCGACCTGCTCATCGATCGACCAGGCGACCCTGAGCCGATCACCAATACGTAGATGTTCAATATCCAGATAACTGCGGGTAATCCCCAGCTCATCTCGCAGGGCTATAAACTCCTCAGCCTTTAATGAGGCCCGAAACAACTCCGAAAGATCCTCAATGGCCTGTTCTGCATCTTTCGGCCTGCCCCGAATGAGGCTCGTAATCGTGTTCATGCTGTTAAACAGAAAATGCGGCCGAATCCTGGCCTGCAGGGCCTGCACCTTTGCCCTCGCCTGTTCCTGCAGATACAGCCTCCATTGCTGCTGAACATAGAGATATCTGAGCAAAACGGCCCCTACTATCCCGCTGACCCCGAGCACCTTGATCAGGAACCACTCGGGCCGAAAGACGAGGAGTTCATCATACAGGCCCATCAGCTTCCCCAGCACAATTGAACCCACCCCCATCAATAGAGTGACGCCGATGATCAGGCCATAAATCAGAAACAGGGCCTGAATCCCGTTCAGGCGATTGAGCCAGGTGCGCAGCAGACACAGCACCAGGCTGATCCCCAGCACTATCCACTGAGTCAGGAGCGAGATCATGGCCAGGCCCGACCAGAAGCCCCGGGGCGTATCCGTTGAGCTGAAAGCCAGCACCAGGGCCAGTAGTTCCGCACTGATCACAACGATCAGCACGGTACCCGCATTACAGAAATCCGGTAATAGCGGAATCTCCGTTTTTTCTATACCTGCGATATGGGGTTCCCTGGCCATGGCTTAGAGTTTCCAGTTGATTGCCGGATGATGCAAGTCCACTGACGGCCGCTTATCTGAAAATCATGGCCAGCCGGGCTATAATCCGCGCCTTTCGATTCTTGAGTAGAAAAACATGAGCGAGCAGGAAGACAAACTCTGGGGCGGGCGTTTCAGCGAACCTACCGACGCCTTCGTCGAGGCCTTTACCGCCTCGATTGGATTTGATCAACGCCTCTATCGACATGATATCGAAGGCTCAAAGGCTCATGCCCAGATGTTGAACAAGGTCGGCGTACTCACCGATGAAGAATGTCAGTCTATCCTCGATGGCCTGGCCCAGGTCGAGTATGAGATCGAGTCCGGCAAGCTCGAATGGTCGATATCCCTGGAAGATATTCACATGAATATCGAGGCCCGCCTCACCGACCTGATCGGCGACACCGGTAAGAAGCTACATACCGGCCGCTCACGAAACGACCAGATTGCGACCGACATTCGGCTCTACCTGCGCGAGGAAATCGACTTCATCATAGAAGAAATCCAACGCCTGCAGGAAGGCCTGCTGGGCCTGGCTGAACGCGAGGCCAGCACCATCCTGCCCGGCTTCACCCACCTCCAGGTGGCCCAGCCCATCACCTTTGGGCACCATATGCTGGCCTGGTTCGAGATGCTGCAGCGCGATGCGGAACGCCTGGCCGACTGCCGCCGTCGCGTCAACATCATGCCCCTGGGTGCGGCAGCACTGGCCGGCACCACCTACCCCATCGATCGAAACTACACGGCAAAACTGCTGGGCTTTGAGCGTCCCAGCCGCAACTCGCTGGACTCCGTGTCCGATCGTGATTTTGCCATCGAGTTTAATGCCGCAGCCAGCCTGATCATGATGCACCTGTCTCGCTTTTCCGAAGAACTGGTGATCTGGACCTCGGCACAATTCAACTTCATCAATCTGCCAGACCGCTTCTGCACCGGATCATCGATCATGCCGCAGAAAAAGAACCCGGATGTTCCGGAACTGGTCCGCGGCAAGGCCGGTCGCGTCTTTGGCCATCTGATCAGCCTGCTCACCCTGATGAAGTCACAGCCCCTGGCCTATAACAAGGACAATCAGGAGGACAAGGAACCCCTGTTTGACACCATCGACACCCTGAAAGGCTCTCTCCGTGCCTTTGCCGATATGGTGCCCGCCATCGAGGTCAAGGCCGATTTTATGCGCCAAGCGGCACTGCAGGGCTTTTCTACCGCTACCGACCTGGCAGACTACCTGGTGCGCAAGGGCATCCCCTTCCGCGATGCCCACGAGATCGTTGGTAAGGCCGTTGCATTAGGTGTTGAGACCGGTCGGGACCTCTCCGAGATGGATCTGGAAGAACTGACCGCCTTCAGTGATCGAATTGAAGCCGATATCTTTGAGGTACTCACACTGGAGGGTTCGGTAGCGGCTCGTGACCACCTGGGTGGCACTGCTCCCGGCCAGGTCCTGGCACAGGTAGAGGCCGCCAGGAAGGGCCTGAAAAATAGCCAGTGAATTATCGGGAAACTGCCCTGAGTAATCAGCGATAGCTTGAGGGCTTATGGGCAACCAGCAGGGCCTCGGGCACCCGGTACTTGATGACCGCAGGCAGCTCCAGACAAATGCCCGGTATGGGGCGAACAGTGACCCAGAGGGTGTTGATCTTGAGATTCATCTCGGCAAACACCACCGCCGATCCGTATCGCAGCAAGACCCCCTCGATCTCCTTTAGAGTATCGTGGATGGTCTCTGCCGACTTCTTACACAGGCCTGGGATGATCATCATGAAGTCGCTCAGCGCCCGTCCTTCGGCATCTCTGCCCGGAGCGCGCTTCCACAGGGGTTCAGCCGGAAGGAACTCCATGCCCTTTCTGGCTTCACTGCCCACTCGTTGATTCAGGTCGCCCATAAGCTATGAGCATAGCGCTTAAAGCGAAAATTGCCAGTAAGCTCAGGTCAGCACGCGCAGCAACCAGTTTCGTATATGCCCGATCTCTTCCTCGCAGACACTATGTGCCATGGGGTAATCATGCCATTCCACATCAAACCCCTGTTGCCTCAGGTCTTCACGCGCCTTTTCTCCCAGTTCGTATGGCAGGACATCATCATAGCGGCCATGGCCCAGAAATATTGGCATGCGTCCGACCTGCTCCGGTATGTTCGAGCTCAACGGCAGGTAGGTTGAAAGCCCCATTACGGCGGCCAGGGGCAGTCCGCCCTGCAGGGCGGTCATCAGGGCAATGACACCCCCCTGGGAAAATCCGGCCAGGCAGATTCGATTC
>JANTGN010000209.1 GCA_024762895.1 Thiotrichales bacterium | reverse complement strand
TAGGTAAAGGTATTGAAGCCACGATGCGGATGCTCCGGGAAGCCGGCGATGTAATCATCGGGATCATCCGTGCTGAACTGGTCCAGCATCAGGAATGGATCAAGGTTACGTAAGGCCGGTGTGCCAATACTACGAAAGACACTGACCCCTGCGCCTTCGGTGACCTCCAGCGCAGGAATGATTTGAGTGATTGTACGTTGAGACATGGAATTGCCTCCTGCCTTTACTGGCGTATTCCCTCTACGGAGAGGGTGAGTTCTACCTCGCGTGAAGCAGGTCCGAGGTCATAGTCGATATTGTAATCGGCGAGTTTCAGGGTGGTGGTGCCTTCAAAACCGCGACGATAGCCACCCCAGGGATCAGGGCCATGCCCAATCTGAGTGACGGCGATTTTTACGGGACGGGTGACTCCATGCAGGGTCAGGTTGCCACTGAGCACGGCGGTATTATCATCGTTTTGCTTATAAGCAGTACTGACAAAGCGTGCCTCAGGAAATTTGTCTACTTCTAAAAAGTCCTTACCGCGAAGATGTTTGTCTCGCTCCGCATGATTGGAGTCTATGCTGGCGGTCTTAATGGTGACCTCGATCTTGGATGCACCGGGGTTGGCCTCATCGTAACTAAAAGAGCCAGCAAAAGTATTAAAGCGTCCCGACAACCAGCTATAGCCCAGATGTTTGATGCGGAACTGGATAAAGGCATGCGCGCCCTTGGTGTCAATGGTGTAGTCGGCGGCCGTTGCCAGGGAAGGGAGGGCGATCGCCAGGCTAAGTAAAAGGCTCGTGATCAGTCTAGTTTTCATCATGTTCTCCTGAGGAGTTGTTGTTGCATTTAAGAACTGGGGTTCAGCATGCGTTTCAGGGTTCGATCTCTATCGATAAAGTGATGCTTGAGTGCAGCCAGGGCGTGTAACACCACCAGTGCGATTAAACCATAGGCGATAATCTGATGAACGAGGCCCGCAATGTCCTCCTGGTTATCAAAACCACTTATCAGGGCCGGTATGCTAAACAGATTAAAGACATCGATGGCTCGTCCATCGGCGGTAGAAATCAAATAGCCACTGATCATCAGGCTAAAAAGCAGGATATAAAGCAGCACATGAACGATGCTGGCCAGTTTGATCTCAAGGGGCTTGCCTGCACTGACCGGATGCGGGTTGCTCCAGCGCCAGATAAGGCGAAAGCCCATCACCAAAAAGAGCAGGATGCCGATACTCCTATGGAGATCCGGTCCCTTGCGATACCAGGGGTCGTAATACCCCAGTTCAACCATCCATAGTCCTAGCGCAAACAGGCCCGCGACCGTTAGTGCCACCAACCAGTGGAGTGCGATGCTGATCAAGCCGTAGCCCTGATGGGTATTGCGCCACATGCTGCTGTTCCTGTTACTCGTCATTGAACGATTGAGTCCATTCTTGCAGTTGATAGTAAGAGAATAAAGGGCTAATTTATGAAATAACTGTTCTTGAAAAGGCAACAAACATGGCGCGACTGGAAGATATGGAGACCTTTATCCGTGTGGTGGAGGCTGGGAGCATCAGTGGAGCGTCAGAGCGCATGGGGATAGCCAAATCGGCAGTCAGCCGGCGGATTGCTGGTCTGGAAGAGCGTCTCGGAGCGCAGTTATTTCGGCGTACCACGCGAAAGCTGAGTCTGACCGATACGGCCAACCGATTTTACGAGCGTTGCGTCCATATACTGGCTGATGTGCAGGAGGCTGAGTATGCCGTCTCTGATGAGCATGGAACCCTGCGGGGGCGATTAAGAGTGGCTGTGCCACTGTCCTTCGGACTGCTGCATCTGGGGCCGGCCATTGATGCTTTCATGAAGGAGCATCCAGAGGTGGAGTTCGATCTGGACTTTAATGATCATCAGGTCGATTTACTGGGTGAAGGTTTTGATGTCGCTTTACGTATTGCCGATCTGCCCGACTCCAGTCTGATTGCCAGGAGGCTGGCCCCGATTCATATGGTTGCCTGTGCCAGCCCCGCGTATCTCGAAGCTAAGGGAACACCAGAGACCCCTATGGATCTGGTGAATCATTCCTGTCTGACCTATAGCAATATGAACAATCCCAGTGTGTGGCCATATGTTGGGCCGGATGGCAAGGCCTCCAGTGTCAGGGTGAAGTCGCATTTACAGGCCAATAATGGTGACTTTTTATGCCAGGCGGCAGTTGCCGGACAGGGTATCACCCGCCAGCCGAGCTTCATTCTCTATAAAGACATTGAACAGGGACTGATCGTACCCGTTCTGAGTGAATATACCTGGCCCAGTGTGAATGCCTATGCTGTCTATCCTCAGACGCGACATCTCTCAAGACGGGTTCGTGCCTTTGTCGATTTTCTGATCGAGCGATTCGCTGGCGTTCCTTACTGGGACAAATGTCTGAATCAGTCCGTTAATCGGGCCTAACTTTTGCTGGGTGTTAAGACAGCCGATCTGTTTGGAGTGGGGCGGTAGATGGTGCAACCCTTGAGACCAAACGCATAGGCCTGTTCATAAATTTGGATAAACTCATAATAGGGAATCTCCGGGTCGATATGAATCGTTTTTGAGATGGCATTATCGACAAAGGGTTGCAGGACTTTTTGCATGAGCAGATGAGATTCTGGTGCCAGTTCGTCAGCCGTAATGAAATACTCCGGTAGAGGATCTAGTGGGTGCAGCATGCGCCATTGGCTGACGGCATGATTAACTAATGCGAAGTCTTTATATCCAGAGTTCGTATCATGTACACGGCGTTGATACTCAAACCCAAAAACGGGTTCGATGCCACTACTGATGTTATTAGCCAGCAGGCTGATGGTGCCGGTTGGCGCGATGGCTAAGAGGTGACTATTACGAATGCCTGATTTTGCTATGTCACGGCGGATATTATCGGGTAAAGACTGGATAAAAGCAGATGAAAGATAGCCTTCCCTGTCATAGGAGGGGAAGGGACCTTTTTCACCTGCCAGGGCAATTGAGGAACAATAGGCGCTGTGGCAGATGGTTTTCATGATAATTGCCGCCTGCTCCCTGGCCGATGGTTCTCTATAGTTCAGGCCGAGCATGATCAATGCATCGGCCAGGCCGGTAATGCCAAGGCCTATTCGTCGATCAGCCTGCTCCCGATCACGTTGTACCTGAAGAGGGTAATGCGACACGTCAATCACGTTATCCAGCATGCGGACCGCAATCCCGGAGATCTCACCCAGGGCAACCAGATCGACGAAGGCCTCATCAGTAAAAGGATTGTTGATGAATCGTGTCAGATTGATAGAACCCAGGTCACAGGCCCCGTAGTATGGCAGGGGTATTTCGCCACATGGGTTGGTGGCACAGATTCGCTCACGATAAGAGAGATTATTAAGCTCGTTGATACGGTCGATAAAGAGAACGCCAGGTTCAGATGTTTCATAATTTGCGCGCATGATCAATTGCCACAATGTTCTTGCTCGAACATGACGAAAGACGCGGCAGTGACTGGGCTCCATGTCGCCAGGCAGAATTTTCACTATCCTGTCCGGGTAACGTTCTCTATCTACCGCAGATAATGATTGCTCAGGATAAACAAGGGCCCAGTCCTGATCAGCCTGTACCGCCTGCATGAAGCCGTCAGTGATCAATACGGAGAGATTGAAATTCCGTAAAATCTCGGGTTCGTATTTGGCCTGAATAAACAATTCGATATCGGGATGGTCGCAACGCAGGGTGGCCATCATGGCACCACGCCGGGATTCCCCAGCGAGCAGATCCTGGCACATCTCGTCCCACTGTTTCATGTGACCCACTGGCCCAGGCGACGGTTGATCAGCTCGCCAGCCCGCACAATCATGGGGCCGTAGTGTCGAGAAGTCATAGCCGACACCACCTCCCTGCTGCATCGTGATCGCACCTTCTTCCAGGGCGCGTTCTATACCCGATCCGGAGTCTTCGATACGACCCATCACGAAGCAATTGAATAATGTGACAGGACGGGGGTTATTGGCACCCGCCAGGATTCGACCGCCGGGTATGAATCGAAAATCTTCAAGGGCTGAAAAAAAGAGTTTTTCCCATTTATCTGGCCTGTCCTCTGGCTGGGACAGGGCGCGTGCAACACGCCTCCAGGTATCTCTTATGTGTTCCTCGTTCAGCCCCGGGTCTTCACAGAGACAATAGCGGTTTTCCCAGATGTATCTGGAGATGTCGGTTTCTAGGTCAGATTTATTCATAGATATACAGTGAGTTTAGACGATCCTGGATTCGTTAAAGAGTGGTTCTAAATCAGTACGGTCTTCGAATGCTGATGACTCATATTACCTGGGCTTATCAAAGTGGATTTTAATCTGCATTTGCAGGGCTGATACGGCTGTTTTGTCCTGTCACGTCAATCACCAGTCCCACTGCGCCAATCGGGTTCGGGTAGGGATATCCCGGCATGTACCTGAGTCTATTCACGCAGAATCGCATTGAAAGGGATGATTTATGTTTCAAGAGATAGTGGAGTTTATCTGGTGGGCATCGCTAATAACCTTTGG
>JANTGN010000208.1 GCA_024762895.1 Thiotrichales bacterium | reverse complement strand
TCCTCGATCTGCATATGCACCACCGCGTTGAACTCACGGCTATCGTAAGAAATACCTATAACACGCCCCACTCGAACACCTGAAACCGTCACCGGTGACTTGACCTTCAGGCCCCCGATATTCTCAAACCGAGCACTGATCTGATAGCCACCAGACTGGTTGAAATCGCTCAGATTACTGACCTTCATGGCCAGCATAAACAGGGCTGCCAGGCCAATGGCCACGAATACACCCACCATTACTTCCATCATTCGTGTCGTCACTTCTAGACTCCTATATCCCGAACATCAGGCCGGTCAGAACAAAATCCAGGGCCAGTACTGCCAGTGAGGAATTGACCACGGTTCGCGTGGTGGAACGGCTAACGCCCTCTGAGGTAGGTATCGTATCGTACCCTTCAAAGACCGCGATCCAGGTAACGACGATACCAAATACCACGCCCTTGATGAGACCATTATAGATATCATCATAAAAATCGACCTTGTCCTGGATCTGCGACCAGTAGGCCCCGGAATCGATTCCCAGCAGACCGACGCCGACAAAATACCCTCCCAGCACCCCGACCGCGATAAAGGTAGTGACCAGCAGGGGCATGGAAAAGGCACCGGCAAGAAAACGCGGGGCCACCACGCGCTTCATGGGATCGACGGCCATCATCTCCATCCCCGAAAGCTGTTCAGTGGCCTTCATCAGGCCGATCTCCGCTGTCAGGGCTGAACCCGCGCGGCCGGCAAATAACAGCGCCGTGACGACGGGCCCCAGTTCGCGTACCAATGACAGGGCAACGACGACCCCAAGAGACTCGGCCGCTCCAAACTTGACCAGGGTGACATAGCCCTGCAAACCCAGCACCATGCCTACGAAACTGCCAGACACCATGATAATAAGCAATGACAGGGTTCCTACAGAATAGATCTCCTGGATCAGTAGTCGTGGGCGCAGAAATACCGAAGGCAGACTCACCAGGAGTTGCAGGAAGAACAGCGCCGAACGCCCAAGGCGCTCAAACATGCCCAGGGCCCGATGTCCCATATGCTGAAGCGCATTAAGCACGCCTCTCACCCATCAGATCGTCCAGGTAATCTTTGGCCTTCTCGGTCAGAAGCTCTGCCTTGTCCGTTTCGCCCTCCAGGAACTGTCGAACCCAGGCATTCGTTGTCTCGGCCAGGGTTTTCGGCGTGCCCGATTCAACCACTTTTCCCTCGGATATCACATACGCATAATCCGCGATGGAGAGGGTCTCTTCGACATCATGCGAAACCAGGATACTGGTCAGGCCCAGGGCATCATTCAGTCGCCGTATCAGTTCCACTATGTGCCCCAGGGTAATCGGATCCAGGCCGGTAAAAGGTTCATCGTACATGATCATCATCGGATCCAGGGCCATGGCACGAGCCAGAGCCACGCGGCGCGCCATGCCTCCCGATAATTCGCTGGGCATCAGATTTCGCGCCGTTCTTAACCCCACCGCCTCAAGCTTCATCAGCACCAGGTCCCGGATCATGGCCTCGGGCAACCTGGTATGCTCACGGTAGGGAAAAGCCACATTCTCAAATACGCTGAGGTCCGTTAGTAAGGCCCCCGTCTGAAACAGCATCCCCATACGTTTTCTCAGGGCATAGAGCTCCTTGCGCGATAATCGATGCACATCCAGTCCGTCGACCCGGATAACGCCCTTTTCCGGACGTAACTGCCCGCCAATCAGTCGCAAAAGGGTCGTCTTGCCGGTCCCGCTGGGCCCCATGATCGCCGTTATCTGACCTGCCCGGATCTCAAGGTCGAGTCCATCAAAGATCTTGTTTCCGCCACGGGAGAAATGCAGATTCTCTACTTCAATCAGGACCTGTGGGTGCTCAGTCGACAATGACCACTACTCTTTGACCAATTAAAAGCCGAGTCTGTAATCCATCACACGGCATGTCAATCAATACCCCATTAAATCGAGCAAGGTCTTCAGGTTTTCCATCGCAGGGACCGGGGCACGAACAAAGAGAATGGCAGTCTCCTCAGTCGTCACTGCGGCAAAATCCTCAATCATGGTCCGCAGCTCCCTGGGGGTCTTGTCGCCATTGAGCATCAGTACCCCAGGGCCACAGGCTGTCACGGTCGTTAACTCGGGCTGCCAGCATAATGAAAGGTCCCGGCAGGGACTCATCACCGAAAGCTTCCGCCCAGGTAAAATCCCCTTGAGGGAATCAAGTAGCCTGTCGTAACCCTGTTCATCTTCAGCCTCAAGGATCAGGCCCTTCAGGCGAACGTCCAGGGCATCAGCCGCCTTGATGAGTCGATCCAGGGACGCTCGGCGCATCCCCGCTCGAACCTGGAAATGGAAATCGAAGACCTCCGGCACATCATCGAGCCAGTCGTCTGGCTTCTGTTCCTGCTCCCAGACCTCGGCAGGCAGCAATATCCCGCCGTATTCATTGGCGTAAAAACTCAGCCGCCAGTCGGCTGGAAGATCATCGGGGAAAAAATCACGGTCCCAGTCAGGACCTTCGAGTCCGATCCCCATTAAGAAAATGGTTGGTTTCATTAGCATGCATGGATTATCCACTTAAACATGACGCTAACATAGTCAATCACCCAATACATTTATTCGAGCACCGAGCTTTTATTAGAGATCAGAATCGTCTCATAATGACGGCTATCGAAAGACGACTGGCATCGCCTATAATCGCGATCACTATAAAGAGATCCCCTTAAACCATGCTGATCAGTTCCATTGTTGCCATCATTGCCGGTCTCGCCCTCCTGGTCTGGAGTGCCGACCGATTTGTTCATGGCGCCGCGGCCATAGCCAGTAATCTGGGTGTTTCCTCGCTCATTATTGGTATTACGATTGTCGGGTTCGGTACCTCGGCTCCCGAACTCCTGATTTCCGCCATGGCATCCCTGGATGCACAACCGGACCTCGCCGTGGGCAATGCAATTGGTTCAAACATCGCCAATATTGCATTGATTCTCGGGGTTACTGCACTCATCGTGCCGCTAAACGTTCATTCACAGACAATCAAACGTGAGTTTCCCTTACTCATGGCCATCATGTTCCTGACCTGGTGGTTACTGAGCGATGGGGTACTGGATGAGGCGAATGGCCTGGCCTTACTGGTTGGCCTGTTTGTGGTCATGGGCTGGCTGATCTATGGCGCCCTGCATGCCCGCCCGGACGATCCCATAACCCATGAGATCGAGGAGGAATACCCTACCGATGTCCCGACCGGTAAGGCCACATTCTGGTTTTTAGTAGGCCTGATCGTTCTGGTCGCCAGTTCTAAAATGCTGGTCTGGGGCGCCATCAATATCGCAGAGATGCTGGGCGTTAGCGACCTGGTCATCGGCCTGACGATCGTCGCCATAGGCACCAGCCTGCCTGAACTGGCAGCCTCCATCGCCAGCGCCATGAAAGATGAGGCCGACATGGCCGTGGGTAATGTCATCGGCTCCAATATATTCAACACCCTCGGCGTGCTCTCCATTCCGGGCCTAATCCATCCCAGCATCCTGGAACAGGACGTCTTGAACCGCGATCTACCCATCATGGTTGGCCTGACCGTCCTGCTATTCCTGATTGCTTATGGTTTTCGCGGCCCCGATAGAAAAATCAACCGTATCGAGGGTGGCTTTCTGTTAGCCTGTTTTCTGGGGTACCAGGTACTGATCTATATGAGCGTAAGCAAGGCATGAAGACACATACGGATAAAATCCGCGCCCTGGGCCTGGCCGTGGTCATCACTGAGCGCGACGCCATAGAGGCACTCGTCCCTCGTATCGACAGCGCCTTCGTAAAGGCCTGCGAGCTATGCCTGGCCTGCAAGGGACGTATCGTCGTGACCGGCATGGGGAAATCAGGCCATATCGGCAGCAAAATCGCAGCCACCCTGGCCAGTACGGGAAGCCCCGCCTTTTTTGTTCATCCCGGAGAGGCCAGTCATGGTGACCTGGGCATGATTACCCCGGATGATGTCGTTGTCGCCATCTCTAACTCGGGCGAAACCGACGAGATCCTGACCATACTACCCATCATTAAAAGGCTCGGGGTTCCCCTGATCAGCATGACGGGCAATCCCGACTCTGCACTGTCCACAGAGGCCGAGGTCAATCTAGACATCAGTGTCGAAAAAGAGGCCTGCCCACTGGGGTTAGCACCTACCTCGTCTACGACGGCCACCCTGGTGATGGGCGATGCCCTGGCGGTCGCCTTGCTCGAGTCTCGCGGTTTTACCGCCGATGATTTCGCCCGTTCTCATCCAGGCGGGCGCCTGGGGCGTCGTTTGTTACTACATGTTCAGGACATCATGCGTACGGGAGATGATATCCCCAGTATTCCGCCGGAAGTCCCACTGGAGAAGGCCCTGCTCGAAATCAGTAAGAAAGGCATGGGCATGGCGGCCATTGTCAACGAACAGGCTCAGGTCATTGGTGTCTATACCGATGGCGACCTCAGAAGGAGTCTGGACCAGAAGATCGATATACATCATACGCAGATTGGTGAGATCATGACCCACCCCTGTCAGACAGCCAGTGCTGATATGCTGGCAGTGGAGGCTTTAAAACTGATGGATGATTACAAGATCAGCGCCCTGCCCGTCACCGATGATAAGGGA
>JANTGN010000207.1 GCA_024762895.1 Thiotrichales bacterium | reverse complement strand
CGTAAGCCCCTGCCTGGTCTACTTAATCAGATTGCGGATCATCTGCAGGTTGAATTGACGGGGGTGCTGGTGGTGGGAGATTCGCTCAGGGATATTGAGTCGGCGCAGGCGGTCGGTGCCTGTCCGGTGCTGGTTCGTACCGGCAAGGGGGAGCGCACCCTGGCGAAAGGCGGCTTACCCAGTGGGCTCAAGGTCTATGACGATCTTTCCGATGTTGTGGATCATCTATTAAATGGGGAAACGATTTGTGAAGCCTAGTCCTTTGATGCTGCTACGCAACCTGCTGTTTTTTATCATTTTCCTGGTCAGTATCGTGATCTGGGGGGTGCTGGTTGTTCTGGCTATACCCCTGCCTTATCGATGGCGCTGGGCCATTGTGAATGTCTGGGTGCATCTGGTGCTGATCAGTTTGCGCCTGACCTGTGGCATTCGGCATGAGGTCAGAGGACTGGAGCGTCTACCGGATGAAACGTCCATTATTATGTCCAAGCATCAATCCACCTGGGAGACCATCGGCTTTCAGGCCATCTTCCCACCGCATGTCTGGGTACTGAAGCAGGAGTTGTTAAAGATCCCGTTCTTCGGCTGGGGGCTGAAGAGCCTGAATCCGATTGCCATTGATCGAGCCGCGGGCAGAAAGGCCGTTGTCCAGGTCGTACGCCAGGGTAAGGAGCGTCTTGACGCAGGTCGTTGGGTGGTGGTCTTTCCCGAAGGTACACGCACCGCACCTGGAACACAGGGCCGGTATAAGCTGGGTGGGGCGGTACTGGCGGTCAAGAGCGGTTATCCCGTAGTTCCCGTGGCGCACAACGCAGGAGAATACTGGCCCAAGCACTGGTTATACAAATCACCGGGTGTCATTACGGTCTCCATCGGACCCGTGATTGATCCGGAGGGGCTCGATTCAGAGGCACTCATGCAGAAGGTTGAAGACTGGATAGAGGCCGAGATGCGGGTGATCAGCAAGGTTCCCTATACTGAATCAGTCTCCTAGTTTGAGCGTTTCCAGGGGCTCTGCCTTACCAACGTGATAGCCCTGGGCATAGTCCACGCCTATGGCCTTTACGCGCTCATAGATCGCCTCGTTTTCAACAAACTCCGCAATGGTCTTGATCTTCATGGCATGGGCAATGTCGGTGATGGATTGCACCAGTTTAGAGTCGATGGTGTCGTCGATGATGTCCTTGACGAAGATACCGTCGATCTTGACATAGTCCACCGGCAGGTTTTTGAGATAGCCATAGGAGGACATGCCGGTACCAAAGTCATCGAGTGAGAATTTACAGCCGATGTGCGACAGGGCGGAAAAGAGTTCCTGGGCCTGCATCAGGTTGGCGATGGCGACCGTTTCGGTAATCTCGAAACAAATCTTGCCGCGCGGAAGCTGGCGTTGCTCAAACTCGTGCACCACAAACTCGAGGAAGGTCTTGTCACTGAGGGAATGCCCGGAGAGGTTGATTGAGGCGCTATCCAGGTGTTCCAGGCATTCCCGGTTCCTTTCCATCCAGTCAAAGGTGTTACGAATCACCCAGCGGTCAATCTCTGGTGTGAGATTGGCGCGTTCGGCGGCAGGCAGAAAGTTGCCGGGATTAATGCGATTGCCTTCGATATCATCCATCTTGACCAGTACCTCGATATGGATACCGGGTTCTTCTATCTGCAGGGGGCGCAGTTCCTGGTAATAGAGATGGAAACGATTTTCCTTCAGGGCCTGATTGATCTGGCCCAGCCAGATCATGTCACCTCGGCGTCTCAGGAAGCCGGTATCATTAGGCCGATAGACACGGATCTGGTTTCGGCCCCGATCCTTGGCTGAATAACAGGCGGTATCCCCTGCGCTGAGCACCGTAGAGGCGGTCTGACTTTCACTGGTGATGGGCACGACACCGATACTGGCCCCGAGCTGGTACTTTTCTCCTTCCCAGAAGAATTTGTAATCCTTGATCAGCTGGTGGAATTTTTCTGCGATTTTTTCGCCCACATGCAGCTCGCAGTTCAGCAGCAGGATGCCGAATTCGTCACCCCCCAGGCGGGCCAGCGAGTCACCACGACGGATGAGAGGCTTGAACTTGTTGGCGATGTTGCGTAACAGCTCGTCGCCGGCGGCGTGGCCGCTATTATCGTTAATGATCTTGAACTGATCCAGGTCCAGGAACAGCAGGGTATGAGAACGTCCCTCCTGTTTGGCGCTGGCCAATGCCCGGTTGATCCGTATGAGCAGCTCCGAACGATTAATCAGGCCGGTTAAGGTGTCATGGCTGGCCTGGTATTCGAGCTGCATGGCCAGTGAGTGTTGTTTGGTGATATCCCGGAATACCACGATGGCGCCTACCAGTTGGCCATTCTCGATCAGCGGATGAGATGAGAGGTCGGCTGGAAAGGAGCGCCCATCCTTGCGCCATAATTCACTTTCTTCCAGGCGTATGGGGCGACCGGTTGTCAGGACCTGGGAGATATAGTCCGTGGCTTCATGGCCGAGATCGTGCTCCCGCTGCATATGAACCAACTCAAACATGTTCTTACCGAGGACCTGCTGGCGGCTATAGCCCAGCTTCTCCTGTGCGGCGCGGTTGATGAAACTACAGTTACCGTATTTGTTAACGGCATAGATGCCATCGCCGGCCGAATCCAGTAGCAGTTTGAGCTTCATGTTTTCGCGTTTTAGCTCATCCTTGTTATGGGTGCGCTCAGTCACATCGCGAACAAAAAAGACCAGTACATGATGATTGTTATGGTCGCTCAGGCTGCCCTTCATTTCGAGTACCAGGGTTTCGCCATGAGACGTTGGATGCAGGAATTTGAACAGATGTTCACCACTGTCGATGATCTGCTGTAGATTCTGCTTCAGATCAGTATTGTCGGTTGATTGAAGATCCTTCAGGTTCTTGAGTAGAAGCTCTTCTCGCGACTTTTCAAGAATCTGGCAACAGGCATTGTTTACCTCAAGGAGGTTGCCGTTGAGGTCAGTGATCAGGAAGCCATCGGACAACCGGTCATAGAGTAGTTTAAGAAAATATGGCTGCTCCGTCTTCGTTTCTGGCGTGTTATCTTCGATCTCTTCGACCGTGCAGAACAGGCTAAGGGCATTGGTATTATCATCCGTGATCAGACGGCCCGAAGATTTGAGCAGTTGCATCTGATTGCTTGAATCGATGATGCGAAAATGGTCTTCAAAGGGTTTTCCGGCACGGTAGGACTGAAAAATGGCATTACGAAGGTCCTTTCTGTCTTCCGGGTGGATGTAATGGATAAAATCATCAAACCCTATGCGTTCCGTACGCGGGGGAATCTTGAGGATATTGCACATGGCCTCTGACAGGGCCAGAGAATTGTCGGCAAACACCCATTCCCAACTGGCGATTTCCGGTTCTTCCAGGGTCTGTGTATCACTCTCAGGCGGCAGGTTCGACATAAGTATTATCTAAATGATTATTAAGTAATTCTTTAAATAATAGGCTGAAACGATCCAGAATGCAGTTACAATTTTTCAGGGCCAGTTCAGATTCGTTGTAACAGGATGAGAATTGACGATCAGGGTGTTAAAACGCTATAAACGCGCCGCCCAAAAAAGAATAATAGAAGACCGTGTTTACGGCTTGAAATGAACTGCCAATCAGAGGACACTCGTTACACCATGAGCGAATATTCCAATAAGGTGATCATCAGGGGACTGACCCTTGAGGGTAACCGATTCCGTCCGAGTGACTGGGCCCAGCGCCTGACAAATGCCGTTGCCTCGGTTGGGGCAAAAAATCGAATCATCTATCATCCCAATGTGACACTGGCCGTGATTGACGGGGTCAGTGCGGTACTGGTGGATCACAGTATGGCGCTCTCGGACCCTCGTCTCTATGAGTTCCTGATGAAATTCGCTGCCAGTAATGAGCTGCAGGTGGATAATCTTCCTGCCTAGCCAGGTCTGAATAGAAGGCCCTGTATTCCAGGGCCATAATGAATCGAGCGTGTTCTCAGGCCGTTTCTTCCGGCCAGTTCTTGATGTAATTCTTCATGATGCGGTTGTCGAATTCTGCCTCATCCAGCATGGCATCCAGCAGGTCGCCATTGGAGACGATTCCGACCAGCTTGCCGTCTTCGAGTATGGGCAGGTGGCGAATGCGGCGGTTGATCTTGTTTTCAAACATCAATGACATGGCATCTGCCAGGGGACAATCGGCGGTGCAGGTGACCAGATCGCTGGCCATGATGTTTTTCACCGTCATGTCCTTGAGTTCATCGGCGTGGTTATTCACCGCAAACATGACATCGCGTTCGGTGATAATGCTGACCAGTTGACCATCTTCGGTGACCGGTAGCGAGCCAATACGGTGCTGCATCATCAGGGCAACGGCATCGGTGATACTGGTCTCGGGCGTGACGGTCACCAGGCGAACAGATTTCTGATTGAGTAGGGATTTAACGTCCATCTTGCTTCTCTCGAAGGGATGTTGAATTGGCTAAATGTAACACATGATCGGCCGCTGTACACTCAGGAAGCCGGCAGGGCCTTTTCCAGGAAAGGAGGGAGAACCAGCGAAGCGTGATGTATATCGGCCGAATAATAATATGTGTCCAGCGCGTCTTTTCTTGCGTCATCTTCTCGAATAAAGTCCGGCGACCAACCTTTGCCCGCCATGGT
>JANTGN010000206.1 GCA_024762895.1 Thiotrichales bacterium | reverse complement strand
GCCAACCTGAATGCCATCCTTGGCAAGGTACGCCCCGGCGATATGGGCTTCGATGTCATTCACATGAACCTGCACAAGACCTTTTCAACCCCGCATGGTGGCGGTGGGCCTGGTTCAGGTGCCATCGGCGTGTCAGAACGCCTCAGGCCCTTTATGCCTATCCCCATAGTCGGCAAGAGCGGCGATGAATACCACTGGCTGACCGAAAAAGAACTGCCTCAGACCATTGGCAGGCTCTCTGCCTTTGCAGGTAATACCGGCGTACTCCTGCGGGCCTATGTCTATATGCTGCTCCTCGGCCGCGAGGGCATGAAAAGGGTTGCAGAGTTTTCTACCCTGAATGCCAACTATCTGATGGCCAGACTTAGGGACAAGGGCTTCGACCTGGCCTACCCCGGTCGCCGCGCAACCCATGAGTTCATTGTCACCCTGAAACGACAGGCCAGGGAACAACATGTAACCGCCATGGACTTCGCTAAGCGCCTACTGGATTTTAATATGCATGCACCAACGACTTATTTCCCGCTCCTGGTACCGGAATGTCTATTGATCGAACCCACAGAGACCGAGGCCAAGGAGACACTGGACGATTTTATCGATGCCATGACAGCCATCCAGGCCGAGGCAGAGAGCGACCCCGACAAACTCAAGGGCGCGCCCTATACACAGCCCAATCGCCGCTTTGACGAGGTCAGAGCAGCAAAAGAGCTGGACATCCGCTGGCAACCCGGCACATAACCCGTTTCGCTCACCCATATGCGCCAACAGGGACACAATCTGAAACTCAGCCTGCTACTACTGTTAGTGGCCCTACTTGCGCTTTCTGCCGGTTACGGTCTTCGTCAGTTGATTCAGGATAATTCGGGTACAGCTCGACAGGATGCATCACATCAACCATCAGAAAGCGACATCCTGGGAGTAACCAGACCCGACTTCTCTCTTCCTGACCTTGATTCCAGACAACGCGCCCTATCAGAATGGGATGGCAGGGTTCTGCTGGTTAATTTCTGGGCCACATGGTGCCCGCCCTGTAAGCGAGAGATCCCGGACTTTATTGAGGTCAGGCAGCAGCTCGGAGCAGAACACTTCGAAGTAATCGGGATAGCCATTGATAACCACAATGCAGTGCGCAAATTCGCTCAAGATATGAATATTCCCTACCCTGTACTGGTGGGTGAGCGCGAGGGATCTCGTATTAGCACCCTGTACGGCAATCGCATGGGTGGGCTGCCCTACAGCGTCCTGATCGACCACGAGGGGATTATTCGAAAGACCAAGACCGGAGAATACCGGGCATCTGACCTGCTCCATGACATAAAGCCTCTCATACAAAAAAAATCAAACAATAAGGATAAAAATGATTGAAAAATACGCGATCTGCGTCTAACTTTACGACATCTCATGTTGGACCTATGGACAGGTTTTATCGATTGGGGCAAAATACCCCACAAAAGCTGAGCGCAACAATTTCCCTGAAAATCCGGGTTTTTAAGGACACAATAAGCACAAATGTCGCAAATTTTACTGTTAAATGGCCCCAACCTAAATCTGCTCGGAAGCCGTGAGCCAGGCCATTATGGCAATGACAGTCTGGATGAGATTGTAGCGCGTCTGAGCCAGTCTGCTGCCCAGGCTGGATATGAACTCAATCATCTACAAAGTAATGCCGAAGCCGACCTGGTGAATCGCATCCATCAGGCCGGCAGGGATGATGTGGCCTTTATCATTATTAACCCCGCTGCCTTTACCCATACCAGCATCGCTTTACGGGATGCCCTGCTGGGTACAGAGATACCCTTCATTGAAGTGCATCTTTCTAATGTGTATCGACGCGAGGAATTTCGCCACCACTCCTATTTTTCAGATATCGCAGCAGGCACCATTATCGGCCTGGGCCCCATAGGTTATGACCTGGCCCTGCAAGCCGTATTAGGCCTGCTTTCCAAACAAGCAACCTAGTGACGGACAAGCTAATGGATATTCGTAAAATCAAAAAATTAATCGAGTTGCTCGACGAATCTGGTGTAGCAGAAATCGAGATCCACGAGGGTGAAGAATCGGTACGCATTAGCCGATACTCGGCTAACACCGCACCATCTGCCGTCGTAGCGGCCCCGGTGCAGGCGGTTCCTGCCGCCGCACCGGTAGCCCCGGCCGCAGACGCAGCAGCCCCCGAAGCTGATCTGGGTAGCGATACCCTGCCCTCGGGTCATACCGTCAACTCACCTATGGTGGGCACCTTCTACCGTGCCGCATCTCCCGGTGCGAATCCGTTTGTCGATGTCGGTCAGACGGTTTCAGAAGGCGACACACTCTGCATCATCGAGGCCATGAAGATGCTCAACCAGATAGAGGCCGATAAATCCGGAACGATTAAGGCCATCCTGGCTGAAAACGCCCAACCTGTGGAATTTGGACAGCCCCTGTTCGTCATCGAATAAGCTTTTCCCAGGATCTAAACCGAGCACATAACCATGTTAGATAAAGTATTAATAGCCAATCGCGGTGAGATTGCACTGCGTATACTTCGAGCCTGCCGGGAACTCGGCATCAAAACCGTGGCCGTTCACTCCGAGGCAGATCGCGATCTCAAACACGTGCGCCTGGCCGATGAATCCGTCTGTATCGGTCCTGCTCCTTCCGCAGAGAGTTACCTCAGTATTCCTGCCATCATCTCGGCTGCCGAGGTTACGGACACGGTCGCCATACATCCAGGTTATGGATTCCTTTCAGAGAATGCTGATTTTGCAGAACGGGTCGAAAACAGTGGTTTTACATTTATCGGCCCACGCGCCGAAACCATTCGCCTCATGGGTGACAAGGTCTCAGCCAAGGATGCCATGATCAAGGCAGGCGTGCCCTGCGTTCCGGGTTCGGGTGGTGCTCTGGATGATGACAAAAAACGCAGCCTTAAAATGGCCAAGGAAATTGGGTATCCCGTCATTATCAAGGCCTCCGGAGGTGGTGGCGGGCGTGGTATGCGCGTTGTGCATTCCGAAGCCGCTTTACTCAATGCCATCACACTGACCAAGAGCGAGGCCGGAGCAGCCTTCGGCAACGACACCGTCTACATGGAAAAGTATCTGGAAAAACCACGCCATCTGGAATTCCAGATCATCGCCGATGAGCATGGCAATGCCATACACCTGGGCGAACGTGATTGCTCCATGCAACGCCGCCATCAGAAAGTTGTTGAAGAGGCGCCCGCACCCGGGCTGACCGATGAAGAACGCGCACACATGGGTAAGATCGTCTGCGATGCCTGCATTGATATTGGCTATCGTGGTGCGGGAACCTTTGAGTTCCTGTATGAAGACGGTGAATTTTATTTCATCGAAATGAACACTCGTGTCCAGGTAGAACACCCGGTCAGCGAGATGATAACGGGTGTCGATATCGTCAAGGAGCAACTCCGTATTGCCTCAGGCCTGCCCCTGTCCTACAGGCAGGAAGATATCGTCTTTCGTGGACATTCCATCGAATGTCGCATTAATGCCGAGGATTCAAGGACCTTCATGCCATCACCGGGCACCATCAAGCAGTACCATAGCCCGGGCGGCCCGGGTGTTCGTGTCGAGTCGCACATCTATAATGGATATACCGTGCCACCCTATTATGATTCCATGATCGGGAAACTAATCACCTGGGGAGAGGATCGTCCCAGTGCCATTGCGCGCATGCGTGGCGCACTCTCGGAAATCGTAATCGATGGTATTAATACCAATATCGACTTACAGCGTGACATCATGGCGGATGAGGCCTTTCGTCGTGGTCGTACCGATATCCATTACCTAGAGAAAAAACTCGGGCTGTGATTGCTCCCCCTAAAAGGCGTGGTTTCTTATAAGCAGGTTCACCTTGAATGGTTTCTGAAGTCACTGCTTTAACAGCCATCAAGCCTGAGTAAGCACAGCATGCCCTGGGTACAAATCAAACTGCGAACCAAAAAGGAATTTAGTGAAGAACTAGATGCCTTGTTCCTGGCACAGGGTGCGGTCTCTATCAGTTACGCGGATGCAGAAGATAACCCCGTACTGGAACCAGCTCCCGGTGAAACACCCGTGTGGCCAGAGCTGATCATTACAGCACTATTTGACGCCGAAACCGATACGGATAGCATCCTGCAGACACTGGAAGTCAGTCGCCTGGCTTATAGCGATCTCAGCATCGAGTCCCTGGCAGATCAGGACTGGGAACGCGCCTGGATGGATGACTTCAAACCCATGCGTTTTGGTAAACGTCTGTGGATATGCCCCAGCTGGCTGGAAGCTCCCGAACCCGATGCCGTCAATCTGATGCTGGATCCCGGTCTGGCATTCGGGACCGGTACACATCCCACCACGGCACTGTGCCTGGAATGGCTGGATGCGCATCCGCCACAGGACGCCCTGGTCATCGATTATGGCTGCGGCTCGGGCATTCTGGCCATTGCGGCCCTGAAACTGGGTGCACGACATTGCTGGGGTGTCGATATCGACCCGCAGGCCCTGGAGGCCACCCAGGCCAATGCCGAAAAAAACGGCATCCCCTCAGCGCATCTCTACATCGCAGAGCCCGATGACCTCCCTCCTGTAGAGGCCGATCTGCTGATTGCCAACATCCTTTCAGGACCATTGGTCGAACTCGCCCCCTTGCTGAA
>JANTGN010000205.1 GCA_024762895.1 Thiotrichales bacterium | reverse complement strand
CGTGAGGAAGTCGAGGCGCGCGTGGCCCAGATCTATCCTCTGGCCGATATGCAGCATCATACCGTCACCGTGAAGTTCGACCTGCCCGTCGGTGTGGCTGGCGGGCCGGGCATGTATGCCGAGGTCATGGTGCCCGATGGTACGCAAAGTGGGGAGCCACTGGTCATTATCCCCAAGACCGCAGTCATCAAGGGAGGCAGTTTGCCACGAGTTCTGGTCGTGAGAGGGGATGGAAGTTCAACGATGCGGGTAGTCAGGTTGGGTTCCCCGTATGGAGATAAGAAGGTGATCGTCCTGTCTGGGCTGAAGCAGGGAGAGCAGATTATTGATAATCCGCCGGCGGGAGCGTCCTCGGGGTGGATGCCTCACAAACGTTAATAGCTAACTGCCTCCTATTGCCTTAAGTCTGACCAAGAGCGATTGCCCGACATGACAGAACAAAAAGATAACGATATCCCACAGGTTGACACAGAGCATCTCGGTGTTGCCGGATCAATGGCCAAGGCCTTTATCCATTCACCACTGAGTCCGTTGTTGCTGGCCGTCTGTTTTGCCCTGGGTCTGATGGGCCTGATACTGACGCCACGCCAGGAAGACCCCCAGATCTCGGTCCCGATGGTCGATATCTTTGTCCAGTACCCAGGTGCCTCAGCCAACGAAGTGGCGGACCTGGTGGCCAGACCGCTGGAACGTATATTGAGTGAGATTGTCGGCGTCAAACATGTCTACTCGGCCTCCATGCGTGAGCAGGCCATGGTCACGGTACAGTTCATTGTGGGCGAGGATATGGAAAAGTCTCTCGTCAAACTCTATGACAAATTAGAGTCCAATAAGGACAGGATACCTCAGGGTGTCATCGGCCCTCTGGTGAAGCCCAAGGGTGTGGATGATGTCCCCGTCGTTTCACTGACGCTGTGGTCAAATGAGGTTGATGATGCAACCCTTAAGCTGATTGCCCTGGAGACCCTGCAGAATCTGAACGAGGTACCTAACACCAGTCTCGGTTTTGTCGTCAGTGGTCGCAGTGAGGAAATGGATGTCGAGGTGCTCCCTGAAAAACTCTCAGGGTATGGTATCGGTCTGGGGCAGATTGCCCAGACCATCCGTTCCGCCAATGGTGAGATGGGTGTGGGCGAGATCGAGTCCTGGGGTAAGAACTTCCGAATCTATTCCGGCTCCTTCCTGCGCACGGTGGAGGATGTCGAGAGACTGGTGATCGGGACGCATAAGAAAAACCCGATCTATGTACGTGATGTCGCAAATGTCACCCTGGGTCCGGGTGAAGCCAAGAAAATGGTGGGCTATTACACCGGGGCTGCCAGTGAACTGGATCAGGTGGTCGATGGCGCTGCGGCTGTAACGATCGCTATCGCCAAGAAGAAGGGGAGTAATGGTGTTACGGTCGCCAGGGATATTCTCAAAAAGACCGAGTACCTCAAGGGTCGTGTGATCCCCGATAATGTCAATGTAGCCGTCACCCGGAACTATGGCCAGACGGCGGATGACAAGGTCAGTGAGCTAATCTTCAAGCTGTTTGTCGCTACGGGGGCGGTGACCCTGCTGGTCTGGTATGCCCTGGGTTGGCGAGCGGCCATGGTGGTACTGATTGTTATCCCCGTTGTAATTCTTGTGACCATTTTCTCCGCCCTGGTGATGGGTTATACCATCGACCGTGTGAGTCTGTTTGCCCTGATCTTTGCCATTGGTATCCTGGTTGATGATGCCATCGTCGTGGTTGAAAATATTTATCGAAGATGGTTGCTTAAGGAAGATACTGATACTGAAACCTCGGTAGATGCGGTGCGCGAAGTTGGTAACCCGACCATCCTGGCCACCTTTACCGTTATCGCGGCCCTGCTGCCAATGGGCTTTGTCAGTGGCATGATGGGGCCCTATATGGCACCTATTCCCGCCCTGGGTTCGGTAGCAATGTTGTTCTCGCTGTTTGCAGCCTTCATCTTTACGCCCTGGCTGGCCATGAAATTCAAGCCCAGCATGAAGGTCCTGAATGAGGCCGCCGAAAAAGAACACCGTGAATCAGAAAAGCTGGAGAATTTCTTCAGTAAGATTATCAATGGCCTGGTTGATGAGCACTGGAAAGGCCGTGCGTTTCTTATTGGCCTGGTTGTTATTTTCTTCCTCTGTTGTTTTCTGTTCTATACCAAGTCGGTGCGCGTCAAGATGCTGCCGCTGGACAATAAGCCAGAGTTCAACATCGTGATTAATTTCCCCGAGGGGACCGCGCTCCCTGAGACGGCCAACTTCGCTGACCTTGTAGTACAGACCATCCGGGATATTCCTGAGATTACCTATCTGCAGTCCTATGTGGGAACGGCCTCACCGTTTAACTTCAATGGTCTGGTCAGACATTATTATCTACGAAACCGCCCCTGGCAGGCCGATGTGCAGGTCCAGTTACTGGACAAGCATGACCGTGACCGCACCAGTCATGAGATAGCGGTAGAGGTCAGGGAAAAACTGAAGCCACTCGCAAGAGAGGTTGGGGCGGTTGTCCAGGTCGTAGAAATGCCGCCTGGTCCGCCGGTATTGCAATCTGTTGTTGCCGAGATCTATGGACCAGACACCTATACACGTCACAAGGTGGCCGAGGCCCTGACCGAGATGTTTGAAGAGGCCCCCAGTCTGGATGATGTTGATAACTATATGGAGAATGATTACGAGCACTGGCATTTTGAGGTGGATCGTGAAAAGGCGCTGTTACTCGGGATCACGGTTGAAGATATCAATAACACACTGATGATGGGGATGGGCGATTTCACCCTCGGCGATCTCAAGCATAATGCGCTGCTTGAGCCGACCCTGATTAACCTCAAGATTCCTCTTGAGGTAAGAAGTGATTTTGCTCGTCTTGGCCAGCTTCCTGTGATGACCGCTGCGGGCAAGAGCGTACCCCTGACCGAGGTCGGTAAATTCGTTCGCCATATCCAGGATAAGCCGATCTATCACAAGGACCTGCGCACCGTTGAGTATGTCACCGCTGAGACGGTGGGTGAGCTGGCAGCTCCTGTGTATGGCATGCTGGAAGTTGGCGATATGCTCAAGGAGTACACCACCCCCGATGGCGTACAGATATCTCCCGAGTGGATCGGAGCACCCGCCAATAGCAATACCTCAGGTATGGAATGGACAGGTGAGTGGACGGTAACCTATGAGACCTTCCGAGATATGGGGCTGGCCTTCGGTGTGGCCCTGGTGCTGATCTACATGCTGGTGGTTTGGGAGTTTGGAAACTTCGTACTACCGGCGGTGGTGATGTCACCGATTCCCCTGACCCTGATTGGTATTATCCCCGGGCATCTGATCCTGGATGCGGAATTTACCGCCACCTCCATGATCGGCTTTATCGCCCTCGCCGGTATCATCGTACGTAACTCGATATTGCTGGTGGATTTTTCCAAGAATGAGGTGGCGCGTGGCATTCCCGTACGTACTGCCGTTATCCATTCCTGTAAGGCGAGGACACGCCCCATCCTGATCACGGCGTTTGCCCTGTTGCTGGCCTCCAGTGTGATCCTGTTTGATCCCATCTTCCAGGGTATGGCGATCTCCCTGATGTTTGGCGGTATCGTTTCTACCCTGCTGACCCTGCTGGTTATTCCTCTGGGTTGTATCAGCAGTCGGGCCACCTTCTGTCCTACCGACTACGACGTGGATGGCAATGGGGCCTGTGTCCTGGATGATATTGCAAGTGGCCCTGCGCCCTCGGCTGGGACAGATGAGCCCTCGAAATGGGCCGAGAGGCTGACCTTCATCAAGGGCATGATGGCCATGATGTTTGCGATGGCCATGAGCATGATTTATTCGGCTTACCAGAAGTTTAAGCGGCGCCGGGAAGAACGGCGTAAGGCCAGGGAGAAGCCCAGCTCTTTTGAGACCCAGGAAGTGGCCGCTACAACCCGACCTGTGGTCAGGGACGTTAGTCAGCCGGCCGCAGAAGCCAAAAAAGCCGAGCCTCCCGTTGCTGAGCCTGAGTCATCTTCTGACTCGAGCCAGGAAGTAGAAAAGCAAGAGAGCCCTGAGTCAGTCGATAAAGAACAGCCAGCGGCCCCATTGCCTGTGGCTGAAAAGACGCCGGCTAAATCAACTACACTCGAACCTGAGCCTGAGGAAAAAGCAGAACCCGCCAGGGATGAGGTTGAGGCGGCAGTGGTCAGGAAGACACCTCAGAAAAAGCCGGTGGCCAAGAAGAAGGTCGTGAAAAAGCAGGTAGTCAAGAAACAAGCGGTTAAGAAAAAAGTCGTGAAGAAGAAGGCCGTACCCTCTCAAGATCAGCAAAAAGATACGGTCAAGAAAAAAGCCGTCAGGAAAAAGCGTCGCGGAATACGTCTCAAGGATGATTTAAGTGAATAAACGTAGTCAAGGGGAAGCATGATGAAAAGGTTTGTACTCACTGGTCTTGCCATGGCCATTGCCCTGAGCGTACAGGCACAGGAGCAGGTTCCTCCTCCACCTGCCGGGCCCTATCAGTCATTTGCATTGATGCCGGATATACCGCATCCGGCTCCTCATCCGCACCAGTTTCCACCCATGAATTACAATCCTGAGCCTATGCAGCCATCCCAGCCACCGGCCTGGGTCAAGGACCGTCCGCAGCCTCCTGCCAGGCCCAACTGGGTAGCCG
>JANTGN010000204.1 GCA_024762895.1 Thiotrichales bacterium | reverse complement strand
GCCTCATTGCTGGGTTTAATGCTGATCCTGTTTTATCTGGCCTGGCCAGGTGTGACGATGCAGGACACGGTCATGTCACCCTTCCAGTGGGACAGGCTCTGGCGTGAGGACCTGTATCGTCAGATCACGGGGTTCAGCCTGCTGGGTGTTGCCGTCCTGATATCGCTGATTTCATTACGCAAGCGATGGCCCTGGCTAAGCTTTGGAGACTATGCCTCCTGGCGCCTGGTTCATGTCGTGCTGGGTGTTTTGATCGCCGCAATGCTGCTGATTCATACCGGGGCGCGTCTGGGAGAAAACCTGAACTTCTACCTGATGTTTAGTTTTGTGGGCCTGATGCTGGCAGGCGTCGTACTGAGTGGGGTGATGGCTTTCGAGCATCACCTGAATGCGGGGCTGGCAAATCGGGTTCGACAATCACTGATCTGGGCACACATTGTTCTGCTGTGGCCCATTCCCATCCTGCTCGCCTTTCATATACTCAACGCCTACTACTTCTAGCCATGAGTAAGACATCATCAAATCTGAAATACTGGATGCTATGGCTGGTGCTGACGCTGGGGCTGGGGGGGTATCTTGGATTCTCTATCCTGAATCTGAGCCAGGGGAAGACGGACAATACGGAGCTTTTCTTACCCGGCGAAACAACGCATGGACATCATAATATTGAGATGGCCTGCACGGAATGCCATGCCGATGCCTTTGGTGGCGAGCAGACTTTACAAAACGCCTGTGTTCAATGTCATGCTGATGAGTTGAAACTGGCGGATGATTCGCACCCCAGAAGCAAGTTTACTGACCCACGAAATGCCGCCACCCTGGAAAAAATCGATGCACGCTACTGTGTCAGTTGTCATGTCGAGCATGACCCGGATATAACCCGGGAAATGGGTGTGACCCTGCCCGACGATTATTGCTTCTATTGCCATGAAGGGGTGGCCGAAGACCTGCCCGATCACGAAGGCCTTGCCTTTGATAGCTGCGCCTCTGCAGGCTGCCATAATTATCATGATAATACCGCGCTGTATGAAGACTTCCTGGTTAAGCATCTGCACGAACCAGATAATAAGGAACAGGCACGTATTCCGCCGTCGAATATTTCCCTGATTACCGAGTACGCCACGGCGTACCCCAAAGAAGACTACCCGGTTAAAACCTTATCCATGCAGGAGCAGGATGGTCCTGCCCATACGGACATAGAGAGTGATGTCGTTATTCACTGGTCGGCATCCTCTCATGCTGAGTTCGGTGTGAATTGCACCGCCTGTCATGTCTTTGAATCCGATACCCAGTGGAAGGACCATCCTGGCACTGAGTCCTGCCAGCAGTGCCACGCCGATCAGGCCGAGGGTTTCCTGATGGGTAAGCATGGAATGCGTCTATCAGCGGGCCTTGGCCTGCAGACACCGGCACAGGCCAGGATCCCCATGCATAAGGAAAGCCATGACAAAGCGCTGAACTGCACGAGTTGTCATTCCGCACATGCCAGTGATATTCAGGAGGCCGCTGTCGAGGCCTGTCTGGGTTGTCACCAGGACCAGCATTCACTCAATTACAAACAATCCCCTCATTTCAAACTGCTACTGGCTGAGCAGCAGGGTACTGCTGAGCCAGGAACCGGCGTGAGCTGCGCCAGTTGTCATATGCCAAGGACAGTGGTTGAAATTGATGGTGAAAAGCAAATGCTGATTTCCGAACACAACCAGAACGCCAACCTCAGGCCAAACGAAAAGATGGTGCGAACCGTCTGTATGCAATGCCATGGTCTGGGTTTTGTACTGGATAGCCTGGCGGATAAGCAACTGATCGAATCGAATTTTAACGGCAGGCCAGGTGTGCACATTGAAAGCCTGGAAATGGCCGAAAAGAAACAGGCCGAACACCTGGAAAAGAACCCAAGTCACGATAAACCATGAAGACCAAACCTCAACAGGAGTAGCACTATGAAATTAGCAAAACCCATATTGATTGCAGGCGCAGTACTGGCAACGGCAGGATTAAGTGGATGTAATGATTCAAAGGAAGAGGCCGCGGGAATTTCCCCCAAGACCATGGCCGATGCCCTGCATCTGGTGATGGATTCTGATCGCGCAGTCTATACCAAAAAGATCGTGAATCGTCTGGCAGCCAAGGAGAAGGTGATCAAGGCCAGCGAGCATTTCGAAGATGAAAAGGCCCTGGTCCTGCCCGCACAGATGTTCCGATTTGGTGCGGAGATGGTGGCGGAAAAGGCGGAAAAGAATCCTGATATCAACTTCACCTACTCGCTACAGTCGCTATGGCCAATTAATAAACAGAATGCACCCAAGACAGAGGCCGAGAAGACCGGGCTGAAATATGTAGCAGATAATCCGGGCCAGAATTACTACACCGAGGAAAAGCTGGGTGACACGACTTACTTCACTGCGGTTTATGCGGATACGGCCGTTGCCCCGGTTTGCGCAAGTTGTCATAACGAGCATAAAGATACCCCGAGAACAGATTTTAAGATTGGGGATGTCATGGGCGGTGTAGTTATACGTATTCCGATCGAGTCCTAAGTATGCGTTTATTACCCAGCCTTATGGCGACACTGTCCCTGGTTCTACTGCTCTCAGCTTGCTCTGATTCGGTAGAGACAGAACAGGCCATTGTCACACAGCCGGTGTTTCATGAGTTTCAGGATGCACACCTGAAATTCGGTCGCTCGGTGTGGCTGGGTACCTGCAGGAACTGCCATGCCTTTGGTTTTGGTGGAGCTCCCGAGGTCGATGATCCCGAGGCATGGATGCCCAGGATCGAGCAGGGTAAGCAGGTTTTATATGAACATGCCATCAAGGGATTTTTCGGGCCGGATGATGCCATGATGCCGGCACGTGGTGGCAATGATCAATTATCTGATGACGAAGTCAGGGCCGCGGTGGATTACATGGTTGCCCTGGTTCAATTTAATTCTCAATGATTAGAGGTAAAGAAGATGACACCGGAACAAGTAGTAATGGTACAGGACTCCTGGAAGCAGGTACTGCCGATCTCGGAGAAGGCTGCCGAGTTATTTTATGGTCGTTTGTTCGAGATCGCTCCTGAGGTCCAACCCTATTTTAAGGGCGACATGACCGAGCAGGGTAGAAAACTGATGGCCATGATCAATACGGCCGTTAATGCCCTGAATGAGCTGGAATCGGTGGTTCCCGCCATCCAGGAGATGGGGGTGAGGCATGTGGCCTATGGAGTGAAGCCGGAAGATTACGATTCGGTAGGGGCCGCCCTGATCTGGACCCTGGAGGCGGGTCTGGGTGATGCCTTTACCGATGAGGTCAAGGATGCCTGGGTCAAGGTCTACACAACCCTGGCAGATACCATGAAGGCTGCCGCTTATAAGTAACCGGGCAGAATGAGGATAGTTGGTGGTATATTAAGCATATACCACCAACCCTATTTTAAGGGAGTATGAATGTGTCTTCTTCATCCCCTGAAAACTGGTCAGCCAAGGTCACCCGTGAGAGTGACGCCTTAGATCTCGAACAAGGTGTCTTTACCTGGAAGGATCCGAAAAAAATAGCCCGGTCTCTTCAGGCATCGGCCGAGGCCAGTAAGCGCCGAAAGTCTCCACCTTTTCGTTCGGCGATGTCCATGCTGGTTTTTTATATCAACCGTGCAGGGAAAAATCTGGATGAGGATCAAAGGCAGATACTCGAGCAAGCAAAGAAAGAGTTGCGCAGCCTGTATGGAAAAGACTAATTGTTGCTTTGGGACAGTCGTTGTTTCTGAAAACGGAAAAAGCTATTCCTTGAGATGTACGCGTATCTCACCTTCTTTGATGTAGATGTCGCTGACGCCATCAGCAAAGGCCTTCCAGAAACCATCGTCAGAACCATATTCATTGACGAGGTCGATATTTTTAATGCCGCCCAGCCAGGCGCTGGGTATGGGGACGCCCATCACGCTAACCCCTTTCAGGATGACCTTGGGTCGGTTGCCCAGGTAGGCGACCTCGAGGCCGGCATTAACGCGCAGGGTCTGCCCACCGAGTATGGGGAAGTCTTCTTCCATCGGGATAAGTATCTTTGCGCTGATCAGGTCATCGGATAGGTCGATCGCAACCTTTCTTGCCAGATCGGTATTCTTCGCAAGCAGGGCGTTGAGCTCACGTTCATTAAAGGCCACTTCTCGTGTGGCCCCTGACTCGGTATAAGGCTCGGGTTTAAGCCTGCCCTGGTTATCGAACTCATTACTCTCATAACCAATCACCTCTAACTTGGTATCCAGTATCTGTTCTTCCTCCAGGCTTAGGGTGACGGGGTCAAACTCCTGAATGAAGACAAAGGTCTTCAGGACCCAGTAGGTACCACCGATAGTGAGCGCGATGGTGACCAGCACAATCAACGTCACATGTGTCCAGTGGATGCCTTTTTTCTCAGGTGGTTGGCCAGGGGGCATCTCTTCTGTCATGGCGGGTTCCGTTATAGGCGAGGATGGTTAGTGCTCAAAGCTTAACCTGAGTGGGGGGTATGTCAAATATGTAGCCTGAAACGGGTTGTTTATCGACTATGTGCGGCGTCTGTTGATTGCTTATGGAGTAGCAGTAAGAAAATGGTTGTGTGGTAGCTCGTGTATGGGTCATCTACAACCTGAGATGGAGCAGGATCACAAAGCCCGAAGTCAGTATCAGGGAAATGGCAGATAAAAC
>JANTGN010000203.1 GCA_024762895.1 Thiotrichales bacterium | reverse complement strand
AGACGTCAGACACGCGAAACACTGCGTCATCATTTGCTGTTCGGACGCTTCGCAGCCTGAATAGCGGGAGATAGCCATGGCATACAGCGAAAAGGTACTGGATCATTACGAGAATCCACGTAACGTTGGCAGTTTTAATCAGGCCGAAACGAGCGTAGGAACGGGTATGGTTGGCGCTCCAGCCTGTGGCGATGTGATGCGTCTTCAGATCAAGGTCGATGATCAAGGTGTCATCGAAGAAGCCCGCTTTAAGACTTATGGTTGTGGCTCTGCCATCGCCTCATCCAGTTTGTTGACTGAATGGGTCAAGGGTAAGACCCTGGAAGAGGCAGAGCAGATCAAGAACAGTCAGATCGCTGAGGAGCTGGAACTGCCTCCTGTGAAGGTGCATTGTTCGGTTCTGGCCGAAGATGCCATCAAGGCGGCGATCAGTGATTACCGTACCAAAAACGACTAAGTCATTTTGTTTGTATGAGTCAAACGCCCCGCATGTCGGGGCGTTTTTTATGACCTTTTAGTTTTAAATTTACTAATTAAAACATTAAATTGTGAGATTTTCTTCATGTTATTTGCTGGCTTCTTGTAGCGTAAATCAATATAGCGTTGAATGATCTCCCGGGCCTCGATCGCGATGTCGGGATAGTCCTTTTCCAGCCTCTTGAGCAGATCACTGGGGCCTTCGCTCTGGTTAACCATAATCCCGGCTCGTACGAGCTTTTTCAGGAACCTGACATATTGACGTTTGATGGGGTCCAGGATGGGCCGCCTTTCACGTAAGACAAAGACCAGGGTGTAAATCAGGATAATCAGTCCTGAGCTTACCAGTAATGTGATGATCATCCCGCGCCAGTTCAGATTGCCGAGTCCGAGTTCTCTCATCAGTGCCTGCTGACGCTCAGGGCCAAAGGCCAGGACCCAGTAATTCCAGTAATAATCAACACTATCCCACATCATTCGTGCGCGATTAATGAAGGAATGTCCATAGCGATTTCTTAATAGCAGGGGGAGTTGATCACTGCCGCTCAAGGACGAGCCAATCCCCCGTTCGACGCGTTCAGGTGCGACAGCCGCTGTGGGATCGACTCGTACCCAGCCATCACCATCAAGCCAGACTTCCGCCCAGGCGTGGGCATCAGACTGCCTGATCAGGAGGTATTGGGCAATCGGATTATATTCACCACCCAGGTAACCCGTAACGACGCGTGCCGGTACCCCGGCAGCCCGCATGAGGAAGACGAAACTGCCGGCATAGTGTTCGCAGAAGCCGCGCTGGCTTTCAAACAGGAACTGATCTACGGGATCCTGTCGCATCAGTGGTGGTGACAAGGTGTAGACAAAGGGCTGCTGTCTGAAGTATCTCAGGGCCTTGTTGACGATGTCGACGTTGTTGGATGACTGATCGCGCCAACTTCTGGCCAGTGCCCTTGCTCTTGGGGCAGTCGACTGCGGCAACTGCAGACCAAGCCGGCGTTCCTCCTGATTCAGTTCCTTGCCGATTCGGTATTTTGTATAGGCGCTGAGTTCGAATTCAGTGACTTCTTTAATCGGTTGTGCTGCGATGAGCTGGAAATCACCGGTCATGCGAAGTTCGCCTGGGGCTGCGCCTGGAATATCCAGGGCCAGTACCCAGGGTTTATTACTGGGCTCCAGTATCAGGCGGTAGGTCTCGATTGGGCCCAGGCCTTCGATCCCATTCGCTTCCAGGGGCGCTGGGGGGCGGCTGGTCCAGCGGCGACCATCAAATTGCCACAGGACCGGGCCGCGCCAGTAGCGCAGCTCTTCTACTGGCGGCGCGCCGTCAAAAACGGCCCTGAAGGCGGGTTCATCAGATCGTATGAGATTTGAAAACTGGCCAGGCTCCATGCTGTCACTCAGTCCGCTTCGGGCCTGGCCGTCCTGTGTTGGAATGCCCCAGAGTGGGCCATGGATGCGTGGAAAGAGAATGAACAGTAACAGCATAAACGGCAGGGACTGCAATAACAGACTCGCAGCCAGTTTGGCCTTGCTGCTTAACTTCAGGCTATCTCTCACATCATTGAGGCTGATCAGGCCAATCGTAACGGCCAGGGAGGCCATGATGAGATATAGAATCAGCAGCATATGCTGTGAATAGAGGAATTGCGTAATAATCAGAAAGTAGCCTAAAAAAACCACCAGCATGGCATCGCGCAGACGACGCATTTCAAGTAGTTTAAGACCCAGCATCATACTCAGGAGTGTCACACCGGGGTCGCGACCATTCAGGGTGCCAAAATACAAAAAGCAGGCGATACCACCGGTAATGGCGGCCACTCCCAGCAGACCCCTGGGGGGCAGAGGCCTGTCTGTCCATCTTAGCCAGCCTGCCAGAATCATCAGGCCCAGGCTCAGCCCAAAGGCCCAGTTCGGCAGGTGAGTACTATGCGGAATCACAATCAGAATCTGGCTAAGTATGATCCACAGGACTGCGGATCGATTTAATGGCAGGGTATCAAGATTGTTGCTCGGATCGCGATTAGACATCGTAGAGGGCCAGCATCTTCAGGCAGCGACTCTTGTGGGCCTCACCATGATTGGGTGGGATCGATTCACCCGGTAATCTCAGACCGTATTCCAGCTGATTGGCGTTAGCCTGTAAGACCTGATGGCAGAGCTTTGACAGTCGCAGTTCTGGGTCAGAGGCCTCAATATCATTCCAGTCCAGCCACAATTCCTGTTGGAAGCCCGCTGAGAACTGTTTCGTCAGGGGTTGTTCGTTATGAGCCAGGGCCTTCCATGCGATATGTCTCAGGGAATCGCCATGACGGTAATCGCGCAGGCCCATGAAGTCCTCGCTACCCTCGACGTCATTGGCAGTCTTCTCATTACCCGTACCCGTTGAATGGCGGGGAAGCTGGCAGTCGATGGGTTTGGGGTAGACGAGGATAGACCAGTCGAATTCCAGCCAGGTCCAGGCCTGGAAAAGACCCAGAGGAAAACGGGTATAGAGCCTGAACCGGCCGGGTTTCATCCATCCTCTCTGCCGGGTGGTTATCCGTAAGATGGCCGTAGATTCAGATTCGGCCTCGACATCAATGATCGTCAGTTCTTCCCTTTGCCATTGCAGGGTGAGTGCGATCCGTGGGCGACCAGAGTGGTTTTGTATCAGCAGGGGCAATTGTGCGGTATCACCGTAGAAGACCGGGCCAGGTACGGCTTTGCTGATGGTCAGACCTAAAAGGTTACGATGGGTGTGCCACATCGCGATTCCAAAGAGCCCGGCAAGGAGAAAGGTCATCAGGAACGCAAGGCTATTGCTGTAATGTATCGACCCCATGAGCATGACCAGAAGCACGAGACCAAAGATCAGGCCATTTCGACTCGGGAGAATAAAGATGCGCTTACGATCGATATCTATACTGAGATTAGAGGTAGACTGCCTGCGCGTTGCCCAGCGAATAAAACCCTCCCTGAGGGTGGGTGACAGTAGTCGGGGCATCAGGGGATGGGCACCGAATCGATGATTTCCCGGGCCTGCTCTTCGGCCGTCATCACACTATGATTCTGGTGTACGAGTCGATGCCCGGTCAAGCTCGGTAGCACCGCCTGAATGTCTTCAGGTAATACATAGTCCCGGCCATCCAGCAGGGCCCAGGCCCGCCCGCTGCGTAGCAGTGCCAGCCCCGCTCTCGGTGACAGACCTTGCTGATATTGGCCATTACGTGTCCACTGGATGAGCTGCTGGATATAATCGATGAGGGCGCTCGAACACTGGATATGCCCTACCTGAGCCTGCATCGCTCGAATGCGTTCCGGGCTGGTGACCGGGTCTAGTTCCTTGAGCAGTTCTCTACGATCTTGCCCCAGTAGCAGTGCGCGTTCTGATTCGGCATCCGGGTAGCCCAGACTGATTCGAAGTATAAAGCGATCGAGTTGCGATTCGGGCAGAGGAAAGGTGCCGGCCTGCTCGAGAGGGTTCTGAGTGGCAATGACAAAAAAGGGTGAGGGTAATACATGGGTTATACCCTCGATACTCACCTGCTGTTCTTCCATGGCTTCCAGTAGTGCGCTCTGGGTCTTGGGTGTGGCGCGGTTGATCTCGTCCGCCAGTATGAGCTGGCTGAATACCGGTCCGGGGTGAAAATGAAAGCTGCCGGTTTCGCGATCATAGACATTAACCCCCAGGATATCGGCGGGTAGCAGGTCACTGGTAAACTGAATACGTTGGTATTCCAGCCCCAGGACACGGGCCAGGGAATGGGCCAGGGTGGTCTTGCCGACGCCAGGCACATCTTCTATCAGGAGGTGCCCATTGGCCAGCAGGCAGGTCAGGGACAGGCGGATGGCCCGTTCCTTGCCAATAATGATCTTGCCAATAGTTTCCCTGATGGCGTTCAATTCATATATGCAAGTATCTGCATCCATCATGCATGGTCCCAATGATTCATTGTCTGGCATGCTGACAGTATCCCGTTGCGGCTGCAAGCCCGGTTTTACTCTGTCTGGGATGCTGATTTAATACCTATGGCCAAGAGCCTGAAGCGTATTAATCGAGGATACTTGCGCGGTATAACTAATAATGAATTGCCACATATTAATAATATTCCACAGCCGGCCGATAAATAAGAAAAGGGAGTGGGGCTAAATCAGGCCTCTACTTAACAAAAGTGACTGGGACAGGATGCCCAGGATCATAAATGAGGTTGCTTGATGAAAAAAAATTATCCTGTTACTGGCCATGAAGTAGCCATGATCGAGGGCACTACGCTGGTATCCACAACGGA
>JANTGN010000202.1 GCA_024762895.1 Thiotrichales bacterium | reverse complement strand
GAACGCGCCAACGTAACCGGTTCGGCCAAGTTTAAACGTCTGATCCTCAACGAGGAATATGAAGAGGCCCTGGATATCTGCCGTACCCAGGTGGAAGACGGTGCCCAGATCGTCGATGTGAACATGGACGAGGGCATGCTGGACGGCAAGGCCGCCATGATCCGTTTCCTGAACCTCTGCGCCTCGGAGCCCGATATCGCCAAGGTGCCGGTAATGATCGATTCCTCCAAGTGGGAGATCATCGAGGCCGGCCTGCAGTGCGTACAGGGCAAGCCCATTGTCAATTCGATCTCCATGAAAGAAGGTGAGGAGGCCTTTCGTGAGCACGCACGTCTGTGCCGTCGCTATGGTGCTGCCATTATCGTCATGGCCTTTGATGAGGTGGGGCAGGCTGATACCAAGGAGCGCAAGGTGGAGATCTGCACCCGCGCCTACAAGATCCTGACCGAGGAGCTGGGTTACCCGGCCGAGGACATCATCTTCGATCCAAACATCTTCGCCGTCGCCACCGGCATCGAGGAGCACAACAATTACGGTGTGGACTTTATCGAGGCCACACGTGAGATCAAGCGAACACTACCCTATGCCCTGGTATCGGGCGGTGTCTCCAATGTCTCTTTCTCGTTCCGGGGTAACAACCCCGTGCGTGAGGCCATTCATGCCGTGTTCCTCTACCACGCCATCCAGGCCGGCATGGACATGGGGATCGTGAATGCAGCGCAACTGGCGGTCTATGACGAACTTCCCGAGGAGTTACGGAATGCGGTAGAAGATGTGGTTCTTAACCGTGACCCGGAGGCTGGCGAGCGCCTGGTCGACCTGGCCCCGAAATACCTGGGTGATGGTAGCGTCGGCACGGGCAAGGAGGAAGACCTGAGCTGGCGTGAGTGGCCGGTTAACAAACGTCTGGAACATGCCCTGGTTAAAGGGATTACCGAATACATCGATACGGATACCGAGGAGGCTCGTCAGTCCGTCGAGCGGCCCCTGCATGTGATTGAAGGTCCGCTCATGGACGGCATGAACGTGGTCGGAGATCTCTTCGGGGCGGGCAAGATGTTCCTGCCACAGGTGGTCAAATCTGCTCGTGTCATGAAGAAGGCCGTGGCCTATCTGGAGCCGTACCTGGAAGCCGAGAAGCAGGAGTTGATCGCTGCGGGTGGCGAGCTCAAGACCGCTGGCAAGATCCTGATGGCTACCGTCAAGGGCGATGTGCATGACATAGGCAAGAACATCGTCGGCGTGGTCCTGCAATGCAATAATTACGAGGTCATCGATCTTGGTGTGATGGTGCCGGCCGACACCATCCTGCAGAAGGCTCAGGAAGAGAATGTCGACATTATTGGTCTCTCCGGCCTGATCACGCCCTCGCTGGACGAGATGGTCCATGTTGCCAGGGAGATGAAACGCCTGGGTCTGAATATACCGCTGATGATTGGCGGTGCCACGACCTCGAAGGCGCATACCGCGGTCAAGATCGAACCCCAGTATGAGCATGGTGTGGTTTATGTTGCTGATGCCTCGCGCGCCGTGGGTGTGGCCACTACCCTTTTATCCGAAGAACAGAAGCCGGGCTTTCTGGAAGAACTGCGCAACGAATATGATGCAGTCAGGGCGCGTCGGGCTGGTAAGGATGAGGTCAGGAATCTGGTACCGATTACCGAGGCGCAGGCCAATCCCACACCCATCGCCTGGGCGGACTACCAGCCGCCCGTACCGGCAAAGCCAGGCCTGCATGTCCTGAAAGACATATCCATAGAAGAGCTTGTTCCTTATATAGACTGGACCTTCTTTTTCCATGCCTGGCAGTTGCGCGGGCGTTTTCCGAAGATCCTCGATGATGCCGAGAAGGGCGAAGAGGCGCGTAAGCTTTATGCCGATGCGCAGTCCATGCTGGAGAAGATCATCAATGAGAAGTGGTTACGTGCTGCAGCTGTCATTGGCCTGTTCCCGGCAAATGCCGTAGGTGATGATGTCGAGGTCTACACTGACGAGTCTCGTTCCGAGTTGTTGACGACCTTCCACTTCCTGCGCAAGCAGGGCAGGCAGCCCGAAGGCCATTACAATGAATGCCTGGCCGACTATGTGGCGCCAAAAGAGAGCGGGAAGCCTGATTACATCGGTGGCTTTGCCTGCACTGCGGGTATTGGTATCGATGACAAGATTGCTGAATTCGATAAAGACCATGACGATTATAGTTCTTTGATGCTCAAGGCCCTGGCCGATCGCCTGGCTGAGGCCCTGGCCGAGTGGTTGCATACACAGGTACGCCGGGATTACTGGGGTTATGCTGCCGAGGAAGATCTGTCAAATGAAGATCTGATTGCCGAGCAGTATCAGGGTATACGGCCTGCCATCGGCTATCCGGCGAGCCCGGATCACACCGAGAAAGACCTCTTATGGTCATTGCTGGATGCCGAGGCCAACACTGGTATCTGGCTGACGGAGTCCAGGGCCATGGTGCCTACCGCCGCCGTCAGTGGACTCTACTTTGCCCATCCCGAGGCGCGTTATTTTGCCGTCGGTAAGATCAACCGGGATCAGGTCGAGGTCTATGCTCAAAGAAAAGGTATGGACGTGAAGCTGATAGAGAAATGGCTCGGCCCTAACCTGGCCTATGAGCCTGAATAAGCTATTTTTTAGGTGCCAGTTTGAGGGGCCAGGACGACAGATTCACTGTCACTGGCCTTGGCGGCATAGCAGGCCTGGTCGGCCTGCTCCAGGACCTCACTAGCACTTGGTGTATCCTGGTTGATTTCCGCAATACCAATGCTTACACCAATCGGGAAGGTCTTGCCCTGATGTTCAAAGATAATTTCTCTGGTGATGGCGCTAATCTGTTGAGCAACCTTAATCGCCTGTTGAGGGCTGGTTCTTTTTAATAGAATGGTGAATTCGTCACCGCCCATCCTTGCCAACAGGTCATCATTGCGTAAACGAATACCCCATTTGCTGGTAATCTCCTGTAACAAACGGTCGCCAGTGGCATGTCCGCAGGTATCGTTGATCGGCTTAAATTGATCCAGGTCCAAATAGAGCAGGCTGTGGACCAGGCGGTCCTGTTTAGCCTCGTCAATGGCCATATTCAGGGCATGAGTGAACGACAACCTGTTAAGCAACCCTGTCAGGGCATCTTTATTAGCCAGTTCCATGGCTGTCCTGCTGCGGCGGATGATGACCCGTCCCAGGTTAATGGCAATGAGTGTACTGATTAACAGTACCAGTGAACTGCTGGTGAAGAGTATGGTCCGGAATAGCTTGAAATCTTTGTTGGACTTATCCAGTTCCATCTGTTGCCGTTGTCTTTCAAGTTCGACAAATTCATCAAGCAGGGCGGTCAATTGATTCTGGGTTTTTTCGGCGCTGGCTGCCGCAGGCAGGAATACTTCGGGAGGGGCATCATCGATGACCAGGTCCATCGCCGCCTCGGTCAGGGCCTGGGACTCCCTGATGGCCACCCGGAGTTTGTCATCATGCTGTTTTTCCTCATCAGACATGCCCAGGTCAATGAGTTGTTTCCTGGCCTTACGGTAATCCCCGGCCAGCTGGATAAAACGGAGTCTCAGTTCGTCGCGTGTGAAGGGGTCATCTGTGCCATAGGCATTGTGTAGTACAATGATGCGTTTGAGGATGGCCGTTTGCATAGTTCTGGCCAGGCGAATTTTGGCATTGGTTTCCTCGACCGTACCATAGACCTTTTGCACATTTGCTTGTACATGGTACCAGCCGAACAGACCCACGCCGAGTAACGTGACTACAAATAATGCATAGCCGAAAGTGACATAGGGTTTGATCTCGCAACTGGCAGTGAGTGGAAGTTTTTGCATAGATGAGTAACGTAGGATTCCTCATTTTTTTCCTATCCTAGCGTGGATCTCTGCTTATTACCATTCGGTATATAGGCTTTTACAGCGTGCCCTGGGGTCTGGATAAGATCCTGGATCGAATGCTTCGGATCATTGTTCTCGTAGTCGGGAAAGACCTGCTGGGCGAAGATTATCAGGGCATGGGCATCTTAGCGAGACAGCCTGTCGTTTAGCCTTAATCAGAATGATAGATTGCTGCCTGATAAACCTGGTCAGCCCTTTGAGCAGGTGTTCGGGCTGTTGCTGAAGCGGTTGATCGCTGTGGTACCAACCCTGACTCCAGGCTGGCTGGTAGGTTTGCCCCTCGCAGTAATAACTTAAGTTATTCCGTCGCCTCGACGACCTTTCAGCTGTTTTCTCTGCCTTGTCTATGCAAGAGTCACTGACAAAATCACGTGGGCACGAGCAGGACCTAACTAAAGATTATTAAGGGGTTTATCTCAAACGATTCTGGAATGTGAATCGTCTCAATGGAGAGTAGCGTATAATTTTTTATCAGCCTAATGATACTAGCTCGGAAAATTCAACATGGCCACACGATACACATGCTTTGCCACGGTACCTCGCGGTCTTGAGAAGACCCTGGCCAGTGAATTGCAGCAGATTGGGGTTGTTGGTCCCAGGCATGGCCTGGCGGGTGTCGAATTCGAGGCAGAGCTAGAGACGGTCTACCGGGTATGTCTCTGGTCCAGGATAGCCAGCCGTGTGCTGCTGGAACTGACAGATTTCCCTGCGGAAGACCCAGAGGCCCTGTACCAGGGGGCAGCAAGCCTGGCCTGGCCTGAGATATTTGATGCGAATAAGCGGTTTGCTGTCCACTGTACCAGCCGCCGTTCGGCCATTGAACATACGCATTTTGCCGCCCTCAAGATCAAGGA
>JANTGN010000201.1 GCA_024762895.1 Thiotrichales bacterium | reverse complement strand
TTTTTTCTCGATTCCCATTCATGGCGGCCAGCACCTTTTCGATATAGCGTTGCTCCAGGGTCTGCAGGTTCGGCTGATCATGGTCCAGGCAGTCCTGACCAGGTGTGGCCACGGAGCTGGCCTGCAGACCATCCATCAGGTGCAATTCCGGCGACTCCGCCAGTGCGACATGGCGTTCAACCAGGTTGCGTAATTCACGCACATTACCGGCCCAGTCATAGCGCAACAGGGCCTCGACCGAGTCATGGTCAAAACCAGTGATATCTCTATGATATTTATCTGAAAATTCGGCAATGGCGGCCTGAATCAACAGAGGAATGTCGTTACGCCGTTCTCGCAGGGGCGGCAGCTGGATCTTGACGACATTCAGGCGGTGATAGAGGTCATGTCGAAACTTCCCCATCTCTACCATGGTTTCAATATTGCGGTTCGTCGCTACCACGAAGCGCACATCGATATCGATCGGTCGAACGCCGCCCACCCTGAGAATCTGCTGCTCCTGCACCACACGCATCAGCTTGGTCTGCATGTTATCGGAGATATTACAGATTTCATCCAGGAAGATGGTACCGCCGGAGGCCGCCTCCAGCAGACCCTGCTTGGTATGCGTGGCGCCAGTAAAGGCGCCTTTTTCATGCCCAAACAACTCACTCTCCAGCAGGGTGTCCGTCAGGGCCCCACAGTCAATGACAATAAAAGGCTTGTCCGCATCAGGACCCGTATTGTGCAGGGCACGGGCCACCAGCTCCTTACCGGTACCCGATTCGCCCTCAATGATGACGTTGCAGCGTATATCGGCCACCTTGTCGATGACCTTGTACACCGCCTGCATGGCATCCGATTTGCCGATCATGCCATAGCGCAGCTTCTCGTCCTTGATCTGCCTGCGCAGCATGCGGTTTTCCCGCTTGAGCCGCGTGGCCTCCAGACTGCGCTCGATCTGCATCAGCAGTTCATCGATATCGTAGGGCTTCTTGATAAAATCCGAGGCCCCCAGGCGCATGGCTTCAACCGCATTATCAATCGTGGAATAACCGGTAATGATAATGACCGGTACTTCCAGGTCGATCTGCCTGACCGCTTCAAGCAACTCCAGTCCGGTCATCTCGGGCATGCTCAGGTCGGTGATAATCAGGTCTGCACCCTGTTCTGCGTAGCGTTTCAGGGCCTCCTGAGGATTGTCATAGACCTCGGCCTGATAATTCGTGCCACGGATAAGCCGCTTAAACAGCTCACCGGCCTTGGGCTCGTCATCGATAAACAGGATATTTGCAGATTCAGTCATGCGGTTTCTGTTGCGCGGTTATGGGCAGCCGAATCACCACCGAGACGCCGCCGAAATCGTTATTATGCACGGAAATGGTTCCGCCGTGATGCTGGATGATACCCAGGCTGATCGACAGGCCAAGGCCGCTCCCCTTACCGACGGGCTTGGTCGTGAAGAAAGGGTCAAACAACTTGGGCATGACCTCATCGGATACACCGCAACCCTGGTCACAGACACTGAGCTCCATGGCCTCATCCCGAGTTCGATGCGCCTCGATCTCAATCGAGCTGCCACGGGGGCTGGCATGGATGGCGTTGATAATCAGGTTAATCAGGACCTGTTGTAGCTGGGTGGAATCCCCTTCGACATAAAGCCCTGGCTCGACATGCGTATTGATACTGACGCCCTCATCGGCGGCCATCTGCTGGACCAGGGCAAGGGACTCATCCACCCAGACGGGAACATGGATGGTGGTGTACTTGGGTGGCACCTGTCGCGCGAAATCCAGTATGCCTCGAACGATACGCGTTGCTCTTTCCGTCTCTTCCTGTAATGAGACCAGGTCATGGTGTACTTCCACCTGATCTTCAGGTAATTCCCGCCGAATCAGACGGACCAGGGCGGTAATATTGTTCAGCGGGTTATTGATCTCATGCCCGATTCCCGCCGCCATCTCACCAATAGAGGCCAGTTTTGCCGATTGCAACAACATCAGCTCGGCCTGATCACGCTCTTTTTCGGCCTCACGCGTGGTCTGCGCCATATAATCAAAGGCGGACTGTAACTCCTCGATCTCTGAAGTGGCCGTGCTACTATTCTGGCTCAGGGGTTCACCCCGTGCATAGGCCTTGAGATTACCCGCCAGCTCAATGATGGGGTCGGCAAGACGACGTGCGCCGTAATTGGCCAGCAACAGGCTCATGATCAGTGCAAATACCGCAAACAGAATGATTGCGATACGTATACGAGCAAAGGGCGCGCTGATCTCATCCTGGGGTACGGCACTGGCTATGACCCAGCTGATCAGCTGGTTAGGGTAGGGCAGGTATTCCGAATAATAGATGCGATACTTTCCATTCTCTGTATTAAATGCCCCCGAGGGTTGACGCAATACCTCTTCCAGCAGGCGACCTTCGGCCACATCAGACAGGTTCTTCCTGGTATCCTTTGCCGTACTAAACACCTGCCCCTGGGCCTCGTCGTACAGGACCAGGCCATCACGTTCTCGCAGGTCCGGATTGATTTCCGCGATCATCAGCTTACCGCTATACAGGCGAGGCGCGAGCTCCAGGATGCGGTCTATCTGTACCCCTATTGAATTGACCAGCAGGTAGCCCGATGTCTGCCCGAAGACGTCCTGCAAAGGCACAATGGCGTCCAGCATAGGGGCCGTCCGATCGAAACCAAATTCATTTCTGGACGCAGGCAATAAAACGTAGGACACCTGACCTGGCAACAGGGACTGGATTTCTCCAAAAAAGAAATCATCGACTGCCTCGGACTCGCTATAGGCATAAGGCTTGATCCCGGTGACCGTCTCGTCCAGTCGACTTCCAAAACGCACCTTGATCACCGTATTGGCGTCATCATCCAGCACCCGAATGGTGCCCACATCCAGAAATACCGACTGGAACTCCTCAAGAAACGTGGTGAGATCGTCCTTGGCAATCTCGTACTCATCGAGGTGTACCTCATCCACATCCACCAGTGCGCTTTCAAAGGCCTGCATCGACGGCGAGACCGCCAGGGCCTCAACGACATCGCGTTCAAAGGTCAGGCGACGGTCTATCTCCGAGATCATATAGTTCAGGCCCGTCATCATCTGGCCATCGACCTGCTCCAAATGCTGGCGTTCACTATACTGCGTCACTGCCAACACCAGCAGGGTTAGTGGAACGACCGTTGCCGCGAAGACCCAGAGAAAGATATTCGAGCGGATATTCACAGCCAGCCTCGATTCATCCATGGGCAGGGGGCTGTGACGTGCTCATTCGAACAAGAAGGCATCATGCACGCACTATGGCGAGCAGCCGTTAACAGGTCAATAGCTGGCATTGGAATGCAACTAGCCCGGACTACGGTATACTGTCCTTTTGAATAGCTACGGATGTTTCTCCATGTTAAAAACAGCGGGACTCGGCGCCACTCTCATGCTGCTTATCGGCATCGTGATGCTTAGTGGCTGTGGACAGAAAGGTCCCCTCTACCTGCCTTCAGACAACCCCAAAGAAGAAAAAAAATAAGTCATGGATTATTTCGAGTACCGACAACGTCACCTCTATGCTGAGGAAATCCCCGTAGCGGATATTGCGGCCGAACACGGCACACCGGCCTACGTTTATTCACGCAAGACCATAGAGCGCCACTGGCATGCATTTAATGATGCCCTGGGTGACCACCCCCATCTGATCTGCTATGCCGTCAAGGCCAATTCCAACCTGGCCGTGCTCAACATCATGGCACGCATGGGTTCAGGATTCGATATCGTCTCGGGTGGCGAACTTCATCGCGTGCTCGAGGCCGGTGGCAAGGCCGAGAACGTCGTCTTTTCCGGCGTGGGTAAGCGGGAAGAGGAGATACGCCTGGCCCTTGCAGCGGGTATCCGCTGTTTCAACTGCGAATCCGTCTCAGAACTCGAACGTATCAACCGGATAGCGGGCGAGATGCACCTCAAGGCACCGGTATCTCTGCGCGTCAACCCGGATGTGGATGCCCAGACCCACCCCTATATTTCAACGGGACTGAAGGAAAATAAATTCGGCATCGACATCAAGCAGGCCCCCAAGGTCTATGAGCAGGCCGCGGCCCTGGAGCACATCGAGGTCAAGGGTATCGATTGTCATATAGGTTCGCAGCTCACCAGCCTGGAACCCTTCATCGACGCCCTGGATCGCGTATTACAACTGGCCGAGACCCTGAAAGGGCAGGGCATCACCATCAAACACCTGGATCTGGGTGGAGGGCTAGGGGTGCGCTACCAGGACGAGCATCCCCCTCAGCCCGCCCAGTACGCCGCTGCCGTGCTGGAGAAGCTACGCGACACCGATTACGAAATCCTGATGGAACCGGGTCGGGCCATTATGGCGAATGCTGGTATTCTTCTGATGACGGTCGAATACCTGAAACATACACGCCACAAGAACTTCGCCATCGTGGACGCCGCCATGAATGACAATATGCGCCCGGCCCTTTATTCCGCCTGGCAGCATATCGGTCCGGCAGAGCTACAGGATGAACGCGGCCCCCTGGTCTACGATATCGTCGGCCCCGTCTGCGAAACGGGAGACTTTCTGGGCAAGGACCGCAAGCTGGCACTACGCGAAGGTGACCTGCTGGTAATGCGTTCAGCAGGGGCCTATGGTTTTTCCATGAGCTCCAACTATAACACTCGGCCCAGGCCCGTTGAACTCATGGTGGCCGGCGACAAGGTCTACGTCATTAATGAACGTGAGACCTTTAAGCAGATGATTGCCGGGGAGCGGATGCTGCCCTGAGGACG
>JANTGN010000200.1 GCA_024762895.1 Thiotrichales bacterium | reverse complement strand
GATCGCCCCCGAGACAAGCTCTACGCCGAACCCTTAAAGGAGATCGTCGATTTTCGATTCGACGCGGATGTGGCCTCGATCTTTCCCGACATGATCAATCGGTCGGTGCCGGGTTATGCCACGGTGATTTCCCTGGTCGGGGTGATAGCGGCGCAGTTTGCGCAAGCTAACTCACGTATCTATGACCTGGGTTGTTCCCTGGGGGCGACCACCCTGGCCATGCGTCAGCAGGTCGCTGCACAGAATGTAGAATTTGTTGCCGTGGATAACTCCGAGGCCATGATCCATCGCTGTCGTGAATATCTACAGGCCGACAAGAATGCTGCCCCTGTCGACCTGCTCTGTACCGGCCTTCAGGATATTGAAATCAGTAATGCCTCGGTGGTGGTGTTGAACTTCACCCTGCAATTCATTCCAGTCGAGCAACGCCTTGATATCCTTAGAGCGATCTACGAAGGCCTGAGGCCGGGCGGGATACTGATCCTGTCTGAAAAGATTCGGCATCAGGATGAGCGTACCGATGCCTGCATGGTCGAGTTGCATCATGCCTTCAAACGGCTGAAGGGTTATAGCGATCTGGAGATCAGCCAGAAGCGTCAGGCCCTGGAGAACGTCCTTCTTCCAGAGACCCTGGATACCCATCAGGGACGACTAAACGAAGCCGGATTTAGTCAGATCGAACCCTGGTTTCAGTGTCTTAATTTTGTCTCCTTGCTGGCCAGAAAATGATAGAGCTGGAACAGTTGATTCTGGCCATGGCCGGCACAGAGCTTGAAGAATGGGGCAGGAAACTACCTGCCCAGGTCGATGCACGCATGGACTCCGGTCGTTACGGTAATCTGCCCATATGGCAAGCTGCCGTGGCGGCATTACCCGAGGCTACGCCCTCCCGCATTAAACTTGATGCTGATGCCGTGACTATTGGCGAGGCCTCAGATATCAGTCCCGCAGAGCATGCGGTACTGATAGATACCCTGATGGGCCTGCATCCCTGGCGTAAGGGACCTTTTGAATTATTCGGTTTACCTATCGATACCGAATGGCATTCCGACTGGAAATGGAATCGTCTGCGCGAGGCCATCACGCCCCTGCAGGGAAGGCGCGTCCTCGATGTAGGTTGCGGCAATGGCTACTACGCCCTGCGCATGGCCGGTGCCGGTGCTGAACGAGTCATTGGCATTGATCCCACCCCGGTATTCGTCATGCAATTCCAGGCCTTTCGGCGCTATCTACCCCATGTGCCGGTTGATGTCCTGCCGCTGGCCCTGGAAGACCTGCCCGATCGACTCGAGGCCTTTGATACCGTCTTCTCTATGGGGGTGTTGTACCATCGCCGTTCGCCACTGGATCATATCCTGGCCCTGCGTGATTGTCTGAGGCCGGGTGGCGAGCTGGTACTCGAGACCCTGGTTATCGAGGGCGATGAACATGCCGTGCTGATGCCTGAAGGACGTTACGCCAAGATGCGGAATACCTGGTTCATTCCCTCGATAGCCATGCTCGAGATCTGGCTCAGGCGCTGTGGCTTTCGTTCGATTCGTGTCGTGGATGTCAATCAGACCACGGTAGAGGAGCAGCGCAGTACCGAGTGGATGCACTTTGAGTCACTGGCGGATTTTCTGGATCCCGAAGACCCCGATAAAACCGTCGAAGGGTATCCCGCACCGAGAAGGGCGGTCCTGATCGCAGAGAAGCCCTGAGGCGGAAAAAGAAGCTGCGTTTACCGCTGGGGTAGTACACTATTTATCCCAATAAATGGCGTCCTATGGACGCTAAAGATAGAACAACACCATCAAGGGACAGTAACTATGCGTAATCTAAAAGCAGGCTCCGCGTTTATCGTCGTCATCGGCCTGATCACGATCTTCCTGGTTGGCTCATCCTTCTACACCATTGAGTCAGGAACGGTCGGTGTCATCTCGACCTTCGGTGAATATTCCGAAGAAGAGGCCCAGCCCGGCCTGCACTGGAAGATACCAGTCGTTCAGTCGGTGAGGGTCTTTGATATCAAGCTACAGACGGTGAACTATATTGGTCATCGAGATGATCCGGACTTACCCGGAGTGATTAACAAGCCGCAGATCACGGTGCTGGATGACAAGAACCTCAAGATTGGTACCGATCTGACCATTCAGTATTCCCCTATGGCGGACCGTGCCAATGAAATCCTGGCTATATTCGGTCCTAATTATTTTGATAAGAAGCTTAATGCCATAATTCGTAACGTAGTGCGTGATGTGGCAGGCCAATACCATGCCGAGACCATTGCCTCTCAGCGGGTGGAACTGGGTAACGCGATCCGTGCAAAGTTGCTGGAAGAGTTTGAAGGCCTGCCCTTCACCTTACGTGAAGTGGCCCTGCGTAACCTGGAATTGCCGCGCATCGTCACGGAAAAAATCGAACAGGTGCAGCAGGCCAAGCAGGAAGAACAGCGCCTGGCCATGGTCGAGAAGCAGGCCCAGCAGGAGCAGAAGATCAAGACCACCCAGGCCAATACCCGCCTGATCGAGGTCACCACCCAGGCCAAGGCCGATGCGGAAAAGCGCAAGATCGAGGCCGATGCCCGTGCCTATGCGATCCTCAAGGAGGCCGAGGCCATCGCCGAGGCCAACCGCAAGATTGCCAAGTCGGTGACCCCGGTCCTGGTCGAATACAACACCGTTGAAAAATGGAATGGCACCATGCCGCAGACGGTCATGACAGGGAATAATAAGGTCACACCCAACGTGTTACTGGGTGTCGGTAAATAACCGGGGAGGTCGTCATGAAGGCAATCGTTATGACTCAGGCAGGGGGCGTTGATGTATTAAGCCTCGAGGAGTTCCCCGAGCCGTGCATTGAGCGCCCGACGCAGATCAAGGTCAGGCTCCGTGCCGCCGGCGTTAATCCGATTGATACCAAGCTGCGCAGTCGCGGCGTGTTCTTTCCCGATGCCCTGCCGGCCATCCTGGGCTGCGATGGCGCCGGTGAGGTGATCGAGGTCGGTACGCAGGTGACCGAGTTTAGTCCCGGTGATGCCGTCTGGTTTTGCCATGGTGGGCTGGGCAGGGAGCCAGGCAACTATGCTGAATATACCGTGCTGGAGGCCTCTGAGGCGGCCCTGAAACCGGATACCCTGAGTTTTGCGGAGGCCGCGGCAGCGCCGCTGGTTTTATTGACCGCCTGGGAGGCCCTGAATGACCGGGCCCGGCTGCAGTCCGGGCAGGATGTACTGATTCATGCGGGCGCCGGTGGTGTGGGCCATGTGGCCATTCAGCTGGCCGCGCTGGCCGGGGCAAGGGTCCTGACCACCGTGAGCAATGCCGAAAAGGCAGAGTGGGCACTTAATCATGGGGCCAGCCATGCCATTAATTATCATGAAGAGGATTTCGTCGAGGCGGTGAATGCCATTACGGGTGGCAAGGGCGCTGATATTACTCTGGACACCGTGGGAGGAGAGAACTTCTGGCGCAGTATTCAGGCCACGGCCCACTATGGCGACCTGGTTACACTCCTGGATCCCGGAAATGAGGGGCCCTGGGCAGAGGCGCGTAACCGCAACCTGCGTATCGGTTTCGAGTTGATGCTGACGCCGATGTTGAGGGATCTTCCCGGGGCGCGCGCCCACCAGGTAGAGATACTGGAGCAATGCGGACGCCTGTTTGACGAGGGTAAGCTGAGCATTCGCCTGTCGGACACACTCCCTCTGGCCGAGGCAGCCAGGGCGCATGCCCTGATTGAGAAAGGGCATATTTCTGGGAAGCTGGTGTTGGTCATGGAGTAGGGGGTTGGTTGGGTATAGCGCCCAACATTAAGACACCGTGTATAGGATTCTTAGTTGGTTATGTGGCAAAAAGCCCGTTAGTGTTTCGCCTGATGGTGACTTACTTTTGCAATACTGATCCATGGGCATTGCCCTTCGGGGCAGCAAAGCTGACCTAATCGGCTCCCGGCAGATTAGTCTTGCTTGTCCAGGAGAAAACAAGCAAAGAATAAATTGTCTGGAACAATTTGTCGCGACAGCCCAGAGGGTCAGGCACAGGGAAGTGCCTGACAAACGACACCCTGCCACGGTGCTTCACGCTGCGCTCGGCACCTTGAGTCGGCGGTCAGGAACTCGCGACGAAATCTCATCGCTCAGACACCCTTCCCTTAATCTGCCTCAAGGTGCCGTGCTCGCTACACCGTGGAAAGGGCCCCAAGGTCAAAGGCCACTTCAAAACCTGATTTCGGCACATTCAGGTTTATGGTTTTGATCTCGCTTTTAATCTTTGCCCTCCCCATTAAATCGTGTCGAGCACCGGAGCTCTTGGTGGGTCTGAACAAAATTTGTTTGAGCGACAGTTTTATCGTCGCGAGTTTATTTTGTTCCCACCAAGAGCGAGGAGCACAGAGTACCGCTTGCGGCGCGATTTTTCGGGGCGGCATTTCTTTGCCTTCTTTCTTTTTGCTGTTGAAAAGAAAGAAGGTCGCCGTCAGGGCGAAAAGCAAACTAGCCAATTCCCTAAAAAATAATAAATTAGCAATGAGACAAGGCTGCTTAGAATAGTTGCGATCATAATGCTGGCCATCAGACATACCGCACAGAGGTGTGTTAGTACTGCCTTTAACACGACGAAAGGGCAGATGAGATATAACAACGCAGGTAATACTTGCCGAGCAGCCAGAGCCGTGAAATCCGCTTCCATTAATACCGCCAGGCGCGGGCAGGCAATGGGCCTGTGAATTAAAAGAACACCCTTTACAGAGATTGTTGCAAAAACCCCACAGACTGGTTCTTCAAATATGCCCAATTTAGACTGTTGTTAAAAAGAAACAGTATTCGG
>JANTGN010000199.1 GCA_024762895.1 Thiotrichales bacterium | reverse complement strand
TCGTCGGTGATAGGTTCCTCACCCAGTGAGGCGCAGCCTGCCAGCAGCACCAGGGGCAGTACCGTGGTGAGTAGTGATCGATGGGGGCGTCTGAGTAACATAGTGCTCAAAGTACGGTTCGTTGCGATCCGGGTCAACTGGCTAATGGTAAAAATCACCATGCTGGTAACTTCAGGCGATGCTCTGGGTTCACAGCATGAGCTAGCATATTCTCATTCGATCCTGCATTGACCTGAATTTGATACCATGAATATTAACAATATGATGTATTTATATTTCGGCAATATATGAAAATCTTAATCTGTTGCAGAGGGGGGCAGTATGGAAACAGGCATAGCCGTAATGGATGCTGAGATTGAGGCGTGCTTTCCCCTAATGCAGGCGCTTCGCCCTGATATAGAAAAGCATCAGTTTGTTACTCGAATTCGAAGGCAGGAAGATGCAGGTTACAGGCTGGCATACCTGGTCGACTCTGATGTCCTGGTTGCCGTTGCTGGTTTTCGAGTAGTAGAAAACCTGGCCTGGGGGCGTTTTCTCTATATTGATGATCTCATCACCTCAGAAGAGCGTCGCTCAGAGGGTTATGGGTCGGCATTGATGACCTGGCTTGAAGACTATGCGCTGAAAAATGATTGTTCCCAGATCCATCTGGACTCCGCTTTCCACAGAGAAGATGCCCATCGATTTTATGAACGACTGGGGATGAGTAAGACGGGTTTTCATTTTGCGAAGCCGCTGTCCAGTAAGGAAAATTAGCCAAGTGTCACCCTCTAAAAACTTTCAGTGAGACTGTAATATGCGGGTCATTGTTATATACAGTATGTTGATTATTTTGACTGGCTGCACTGGGTTACCCGAAGGGGTGCAGCCGGTACAGCGCTTTGAATTAAACCGGTATCTGGGGCAATGGTATGAAATTGCCCGTCTGGATCACTCCTTTGAGCGTGGCCTGGAGCGCGTCACCGCCGAGTACTCGCTCCGTGATGATGGCGGCGTCAGGGTGATCAATCGGGGCTATTCAGAAAAGGACCGGGAGTGGAAAAAAGCCGAGGGCAGGGCCTATTTTGTCAGGGGGCAGGATGAGGGCTATCTGAAGGTCTCTTTTTTTGGTCCCTTTTATGGATCCTACGTTATCTTTGAACTGGATGAACAGGGTTATCAATATGCCTTTGTTGCCGGTCCCGATAAGTCGTACCTCTGGCTGTTGTCCAGAGCCCCTGAGCTCAATACGGAAATCGTTGAGCGTTTTATCGAACATTCAGCCGCGTTGGGGTTTGATACCGACCAGTTAATATTTATTCAGCATAAATAATTTATCTGACTGCGTTCCCTGGTTTTTCCACTATGCTCATTGAACAAGCAGGATTGTACTGTCCTGACAGAGTGGTAAGAGGGGCGAGATATGTCCTATGACGTCACTATAGAGGAAATGAAAGACTATTTGCGAGTCGAGGTCTCAGGTGATCGAGTGCCGGGACAGGAGGCCGATGATGGCATCGAGGTCTGGCGGCATCTTGCCGATGTCTGCCGTGAGACAGGTCACGATAAACTGCTGGTGATACTTCATCTGTCTGGTCATATACCGACTACTGCATCGTATAAAATCGCGAGTAACCCGGATAAGTTCGGCTGGGAGAAGCGGTTCAAGGTAGCCGTTGTTGATCTGAACCAGGAGTCCCGACTGGAAAATTACCTGACAGGAGCAATCGCGGTTAGTCAGGGTTATGATGCCAGGATATTCGATAATGAGCTGACCGCAGAGGCATGGCTGTCAAAGAGCTAAGCCTTGCCAGGGCCACCTGCATACGTTAAGTAAGATAAATACTACGGTTTTCTCATAAAATCCATTCATACGTTTACAAATTGATGCGGATGTTTAAGGCATCTACCTCAAATTTTTGGTGTGGGGCCTGATATTATTTTCATCTGGCTACATTAACGATCTGATCATCAAGAGGGGATGATGGAGTATGCCACGCCTGAAACCACGTACCCGATACCTGTTAATAGGACTTTCCCTGTTGTTAGTCCTGGCAACAGGCTGGGTCCTTTCTGCAGTCTATCTGTCAACGAGCACGGCATTACAGCGTGCCGAAGGTTTTCTGTTTTCACGTATGACGGTCACGCAACTGGGTGAACAGGGAAGTATGCGCTATTTCTATGTCACCAATCGTCAGAAGATGGGTGGTGATGGAAAACTGGAAGACCGTTTTGACCGGGTTCGTGAGCCTGAGCTTAAGTTCGGTATTTTTGATGCCCGGATAGAGCCCAGTGTTGGGCTGGGGATGTTCATTAATCCCAGTGAATGGTTTCAGACGGAAGAAATCAGGATCAAAAGCATACAGGCCCTGCAGCAGGAGGCCTTTGTTGAACAGCTGAAAGCCCTGGTTAACAAGTCTCCCAGGCGATCGCTGTTAGTCGTCGTTCATGGTTATCGTGAGGCATTTCCATCCGCGCTACGTAAGACGGCCTTTGTGGGGCATATACTCGATATCAACTCACCAGTCATGTTGTTCGACTGGCCCGGTAACCAGGGTTCATCCCTGCGGGGTTACCGGCGGGCGCGGAATGTAGCCATGGAATCCGGTATCGACCTGGCGGAAACCCTCAAACTCATCGTGCGTGATGTTCAACCCGAGAAGCTCTGGTTGATAGCCAATAGCATGGGTGGAGAGGTCGTGGCACGGGCGTTTAGCCACTTGTATCAGGAGGCAGACTTTGCTGATGTCGAAGTGGAGCTGGAAGACGTCATATTAACGGCTCCCGATGTGAGTCATGAGGAGTTTGATAAGCAGTTCAAGCACGAGATAACTGCCCTGGCGCGAAATCTCACGGTCTACGTATCGTCCAATGACCGTGCACTGGTGATGAGCCGTATCGTCAATCGCGATTCCAGGCGTGGTGAAAGTACGCTCAGTCCGGACATGCTGGAGGAAACCATCCGGATTACCGGCTTAATCGAAAGTGATGACAGCCGCATTACCCTGGTCGATGTCACGCCCGTTAACCGCACACGGAATTTTCATAATTTTAGCCTGGAGACCCCCGAGTTTTTTGATGACTTATATCTCAGGCTCGTCAATGAAAAAGATCCCCTGAGTCGTCCCATTTACCCTGTTCAAACCCCCGATGGTGCCAATTACTGGGTACTGACACCCGGTCGTTGATCTGGATCTGCCGATGATGAAAACAAGAATGATTAAGCCAGGGGACCGTCTGAAAAAATTATATTCAGCTGGGGTTATGCTCGCTGCCATGCTATTGCTTCAGGCCTGTAGCAGTACTCCGCTACAACCCTGGCATACGGAAAGGCTGGACGAGGAGTTTACTGTACAGAAGGCGGAACACATAAACAGCCTTGATGATTACCTGAAGCTGGAAGACCGATTGTTTCGACAATTAGATGAACAGATCTATGCCCAGGGTGAAACGGGTTCGGATCATCAGCTGGATCGCTATAGCCCTGGCAGTGCGGCAGACCCGCGCGGGCGCAAGCCTGACTGGAATCGTAGTTTTGAACTCAGGGTGAATAATCCTCGAGGAGGGGTGCTTCTATTACATGGCATGTCCGATTCTCCCTATTCTTTGCATACCCTGGGCCTTGCATTGAATCAACGAGGCTACCAGGTACTGGGCCTGCGTCTGCCAGGTCATGGCACCGCCCCTTCCGGCCTGAGGTTTATTAATCGTCAGGACATGGCAGCTGCGGTGCATCTGGGCATGAGTCATCTTTCTGAGCAGCTGGGTGACAGGCCGATACACATCATTGGTTATTCCACGGGGGCCTCCCTGGCTCTGGAATACAGCCTGGATGCCATGGAAGGAAAAGCAACTCCGGTGCCAGCCAGCCTGGTGCTGATATCGCCTGCCATTGGGGTGCATGCTGCGGCCGCCCTGGCCGGTGTCAAGAATGCACTGGCCAGTGTCCCGGGACTCGGTGGTAAGGCCTTTCTGCAGGTACAGCCGGAATTTGATCCCTATAAATACAATTCATTTGCCACCAATGCCAGTACCGTTGTCCATCGTGTAACACGTTCCGTAGCCAGCCGTATTCAGGCACGTGCCGCTGAAAATCCCGAGAGGGTATTGCCACCAGTGCTGGTCTTTAAGTCGACTGTGGATGCTACGGTCACAACCGACGCCGTGGTGGATGATTTACTGGAGCATCTAAAGCCCCACCGACATGAATTGGTACTGTTTGATATTAATCGATATGCGGTGGTCAAGGCCAGGCTGTTGGTGAGTGATCCGGCGCCATTGACCGACCGGGTCGTAAATGATGATCAGTTACCCTTTTCGGTTACCCTGGTCACCAATCAAGATTCAAGCACGACCGAGGTTATTAGCAAAACCAGGCCCCCTTACTCAAAGGCTTTGTTACCCGCCGTAGATATCAACCAGGCCTGGCCACCTGGTGTGATTTCCCTGTCTCATGTGGCACTCCCGTTTTCTCCGCTGGACTCTCTTTATGGACAACGGTTGCCAGATAACCAGGAGTTCCTCTTTCTGGGGCAGATGGCAATACAGGGCGAACGTGGCCTGCTAAAGATACCGACAGACTGGCTGCTTCGCCTGAGATATAACCCTTTTTATGATTATCTGGAAGATCGGACCCTGAACTGGGTAGACCGTGTTAAAGACGATACCCCTAGTGAAGCTCGCTATTAGGCTGAATGATTTGAAAGTCTGGCCAGGGAAAATGCCCGTTCACTGGTCTGTTCATCTCTCGTTCAGCTAACAGTCAGTAATCTGGCCTCGAGTCAAACGGAGGTCAGATCATGAAAAAGAATACCCTGCTACTAGTTCCCCTGTT